>JAYTIQ010000184.1:0-20194 GCA_043731705.1 Rugosibacter sp. | reverse complement strand
CTGATTGCGCATATCGGCATCACGAAAATGAATGGCAATACCCTGCTTGTCGCGATCAATCCCGCTGTGGCGAATACTTTTTTCACGCAGCGAACTACGCAAGTCGGCGCTGATCGAATCAAGACGCTTGGTGAGCGCACCTTTCATATCCACTTGCAGCAGAAAATGCACCCCACCACGCAAATCCAGGCCCAAATACATCGGCAAGGCATGAATGCTGGTGAGCCATGCAGGCGAATTGGACACCAGATTCAAGGCAACGCTATAGCTCGCATTGGCAGGATCGGGGTTCAGCGCTTTCTCAATAATGTCTTTTGCCTTGAGTTGCGTATCGGTATCCGCCAAGCGCACACGCACACTGTTACTGTCCATGGTGAGTGCCGTGGGCTTGACCGCTGCAGCTTGCAATGCGGCCTCGACGGTTGCCAACAAACCGGCATCCACCTTGATGGTTGCCTTAACGCTCGTCACCTGAACTGCTGGCGCTTCACCAAAAAAATTGGGGATCGTATAGACCAGCCCAAAGACCACAGCAATCAATACCAGAATATTTTTCCAGAGCGGATAACGGTTCATGTGTGCAGACCAGATAAAGACCGAGGCCTGACATCAGGGTGACGTCAGGCCATGCGGCAGATTAAAGACTTTTCAGGGAACCTTTGGGCAACAAGGCCGTAACGGCTGATTTTTGTATGGTGATTTCAATGGCGCCTTCTTTGCTATCGGCAACTTCCAGGCCCAAATAGTTTTCGCCCAGTCGGCTAATACGTCCGGCGATCCCACCCTGAGTCACAACCTCATCTCCCTTGGCGAGCTCGGCAATCATTTTTTGCTGCTCTTTGGCTTTGCGCATTTGCGGACGAATCATCAGGAACCACAACACGATGAACATGAACACAATAGGCAACATGCCCATCAAGCCACCCAGTGGATCCGCTGCCGCACTACTCGCCTGGGCATACGCATTTGAAATAAACACAAAACTCTCCTAGATTTATTGAAATGGATATCGGCCAAGATCGGCCAAATGTGACTGATTATACCTGCTCGCCTGCACGCATCCGGTGAAAACGCCGAACGAACTCGGTGAAGGTACATGCCGCGATCGCGTCACGCATTTCCGCCATGAGTATCTGATAATAAAACAGGTTGTGGATGGTATTCAGCCGGGCACCGAGAATTTCCTTGGTACGATGCAAGTGGTGCAAATAAGCCCGCGTAAAGTTGCGGCAGGTATAGCAGCCGCACGTTTCATCCAGCGACCGGGTATCGGTTTTGTACTGCGCATTTTTTATTTTGATATCGCCCCGGCGAGTAAATAGCCAGCCATTGCGCGCGTTGCGCGTCGGCATCACGCAGTCAAACATGTCTATGCCTTGACCGACCGCAAACACCAGGTCTTCCGGCGTGCCGACGCCCATGAGATAACGCGGTTTATCACACGGCAACTGAGGGGCGGTGTGTGCCAGAATGCGCGAAAATTCTTCTTTCGGCTCGCCAACAGATAAGCCGCCGATGGCGAACCCATCGAAATTGATTTCAGTCAGCCCCGCGAGGGACTCATCGCGCAATGCCTCATGCATGCCGCCTTGAACGATGCCAAACAGCGCGTTGGCATTGCCCAGACGATCGTGCTCATCGCGCGAGCGGCGCGCCCAGCGTAGCGAAAGGCGCATTGATTGCGCCGCCTGATCCACGGTTGCGGGATAGGGTGTGCATTCATCGAAAATCATGACGATATCCGAATTCAATACCTGCTGGATTTGCATCGAGATTTCCGGCGTCAAAAACAATCGATCGCCATTGATGGGAGAAGAAAAGTGCACGCCTTCTTCTGAAATTTTGCACAACTCGCCCAGCGAAAACACTTGAAAGCCGCCTGAGTCGGTAAGAATCGGCCGATCCCACGCCATGAAGCGATGCAAACCGCCATGCGCCGCAATAACCTCCAGCCCGGGGCGCAACCATAAGTGAAAGGTATTGCCTAACACCACTGTGGCACCCATCTCCACCAGCTCATTGGGGGCCATGGCCTTGACAGTGCCATAGGTGCCAACCGGCATAAAGACAGGCGTGTCCACCACACCATGCGCCAAAGTCAGCTGGCCACGACGCGCGGCGCCGTCCTGCGCCAGGAGTTCAAACTTCATGGCGCTGGCTTGCGAGTTAACCACATCGCGTCTCCATAGCTAAAAAAGCGATAACCCTGTTCAATAGCATGACGATAAGCGGCGCGTATTTCTTTCACGCCGGCAAACGCGGAGACCAGCATCAAGAGCGTTGATTTGGGCAAATGAAAATTGGTCAACAACGCATCCACCACCTGAAATTCAAAGCCCGGTGTAATGAATATCGCCGTCTCGCCAGCGCCGACTTTTACGCCGTGACCTGTCGCGGCAGATTCCAGCGCGCGCAATGAGGTCGTACCCACCGCAATGACACGCCCGCCGCGTGCCTTTGTCGCGGCAATAGCTTCGGCAGTTGCAGGCGAAATGGTATATCGCTCGGTGTGCATGTGATGCTCGGCCAAGGTTTGCGTGCGCACCGGCTGAAAGGTTCCCGCCCCGACATGCAGCGTGACATAAGCGATAGCCACACCTTGCGCGTGCACCCTGGCGAGCAAATCTTCATCAAAATGCAGCCCCGCTGTGGGTGCAGCCACCGAGCCTGTTTCGCGCGCATACACGGTTTGATATCGTGTTTCATCGGGCGCTATTGCCGCGCGTGCGATGTAGGGTGGCAAAGGCAAGCGCCCATGCGCTTCAATCGTTTCCAGCGCCTCGCCCGGCAAACGCAAGTGATAAAACTCCCCCTCGCGGCCCAAGACCTCGACATCGAGCAATCCTTCAAGAATCAAACGACTGCCCGTTTTTGGCGATTTACTCGCCCGTACTTGTGCCAGCACTTCATTGCCGCTCACGATGCGTTCGACCAGAACTTCCACCTGCCCGCCCGTGGCCTTGACGCCTTGAAGTCGTGCATGCATCACGCGACTGTCATTCATGACCAGTAAATCACCCGGCTGCAACACGCTGGGCAGATCCGCGATACGCTGATCCAGCAGCGGTTTTCCACCGGCATTTAGCAACCGGCTGGCCGAGCGTTGCGCCAACGGCGTTTGCGCGATCAAGCGCTGCGGCAACGCATAGTCAAAATCAGCGAGAGTCAAAGGGTTCGTCGTCATGCAAAAAGTCACTCGAGTAAAACACAAGGGCCGCGCAGGCGACCCTTGTTACCTGCACGTTGCGTGGCGCAGGTTTATTGAAGAAACGGATGGCGCAGCACGATGGTTTCTTCGCGATCCGGCCCCGTAGAAATCATATCGACGGGAACCCCGCAATGCGATTCCATGCGCTGAATGTAAGCGCGTGCCTCGGCAGGTAAACCGTCTAGCGTCTTGACGCCCACAGTGCTGCCCTGCCAACCCGGCAACGACTCATAGATAGGTTCGCAGCAGGCAAGCTCATCAGCGCCTACGGGCAAAATGTCCGAAATATGCCCATTGATACGATATCCCGTACAGATTTTCAACTCTTCTACGCCATCTAGCACATCCAGCTTGGTAATGCACAAACCGGATACGCCGTTAATCTGAATGGCGCGCTTTAATGCGGCGGCATCAAACCAGCCACAACGCCGCGCCCGGCCAGTCGTGGCGCCAAACTCATGGCCTTTGGTTGCCATATGTTTGCCGACCGGATCCTGCTTATCCAGGGCATCATAGAGTTCCGTCGGGAAAGGGCCACCGCCCACGCGTGTGGTGTAGGCCTTGGTAATACCCAATACATAATGCAGCATGCTCGGCCCCACGCCTGCACCAGCGGCAGCCGCACCGGCCACGCAATTAGAAGAGGTAACAAATGGATAAGTACCATGGTCAATATCCAGCAAGGTGCCTTGCGCGCCCTCAAACAGCAAGTTCGCACCGGCTTTGTGCTGGTCATACAGCGCACGCGGCACATCGGCGATCATTTTTACCAAGCGAGGCGCAATCGCCATGGTGTCATCCAGCGTTTTCTGGAAATCCACCGGCTCTACCCCGTGATAATTTTTCAGCACAAAATTATGATATTCGAGTAGTTCCGCCAAACGCTCGGCAAAACGTTGAGGCTTGGTCAAGTCCTGCAACCGCAGCGCACGCCGCGCAGCCTTGTCTTCATAAGCTGGCCCGATCCCCCGCCCGGTGGTGCCAATCTTGTTGCTGCCTCTGGCGGCTTCACGCGCAATATCAATCGCCTGATGGTAAGGCAAAATCAGCGGACAGGCTTCGGAAAGTTTCAAGCGCGATTCTGCATCAATACCTGCAGCTTTGAGCTCGTCCAATTCTTTAAGCAACGCCTCGGGCGACAGCACCACGCCGTTGCCAATGTAGCATGTAACCCCAGGGCGCAAAATGCCGGAAGGGACCAGATGCAACACGGTTTTTTTACCACCAATGACCAAGGTATGGCCCGCGTTGTGCCCACCCTGAAAGCGCACCACGCCATCGGCATGATCCGTCAACCAATCGACAATCTTGCCCTTGCCTTCATCGCCCCACTGCGTCCCGATAACTACAACATTTCTGGCCATTTCAATCTTCTTTCAGAGGTTCAACGATCCATTCATTCGCACGCAAAACAAGCGCCCGATCACAATCTGATTCCCGCCAGGAGCCTTCGTGTCCCGGCAAGGCAAATACCACGCGCTCACCTGCACTGCGCAAACGCTTTACTTCAACATGCACCGCATCATTTTCCGGCCAAGGTACCAGCACGCCACCACGCCGTTTGCCATTCGGAGCCAAGCGCGCAATCTCGCGTAAATCCATGGAAAACCCCGTCGCAGGACGCCCCCGCCCGTAGGCGGCACCCAGTCCATCATATCGCCCACCCAGTGCCAATGCGCCGGCACTGCCGGCACAATAAGCCGCCATGACAACGCCCGTATGGTAGTTGTAGCTGCGCAGATCGGCCAAATCAAACCCGATAGGCAAATCGCCCAGACTATGCGCCATGCGCTGTAAATCACGCAGGGCGGAAGTAATCGCTGGCAATGCAGGCAAACGCTGTGCGGCCTCGCCCAGCACACGTTGATCGCCCTGTAAATCGGGCAACGCCAGTAACGCAGAACGCAGTGGCTCGGCTACGGACGAAAGCAATTCGCGCAGCGTCGGAATATCTTTACCCTGTAGCGCACTGAATATTTCCTGCCTGAGCTCTGCAGCAAGACCTGCCGGCTCGATCAACGCATTGAAAATAGCCGCGTGACCAAAGTCCAGTCGCACAGTTTGAATTTCACACAAGCTCAGAGCCGAGGCTAACAACCCCACGATTTCAATATCCGCCTCCAGCTCACTATGTCCGTAGAGTTCGGCGCCAATTTGCACCGGTTCACGCGTGGCAGCAAACGATGCAGGCAGGGTGTGCAATACGCTACCGCAATAACAGAGCCGCGTGACTCCGCACCGGTTGAGCATATGCGCATCAATACGCGCGGCCTGCGGCGTGATGTCGGCACGCACGCCCATGCTGCGGCCAGATATCTGGTCTACCAGTTTAAAGGTGCGCAGATCGAGATCGCTGCGGTTGCCAGGCAACAATGACTCGATAAATTCAAGCATTGGCGGCATCACTAAGTCGTAGCCATAGCTGGAAAATTCATCTAGCAGACGGCGCCGCAGGGCTTCGATGTGCTCCGCCTCACGCGGCAGCACATCTTCGATTGACTCAGGCAAAAGCCAGCGACGATTCCCCATACTGATTAACGAAATAACATCAACAAAATTAAGCCAAGCACCATTGATGACAAGCCAATAAACCGAATTTGACCATCGGCCAATTCAGTCAATCGACGAAACACGTCACGCCAGACGTGCGGTGCCAAAAATGGCAGCAAGCCCTCGATGAGCAGCATCAATGCAAAAGCAAGTAACAAGGTCTTGTACATGGCCAACAGTCGCTACGCTCGACTACTTTCCACGCCCGCTATTCTTCAAATATTTGAAGAACTCGGAATTCGGTTCGATAACCAGCAAATCGCTCTTGTTCTTGAAGCTGGCACGATAAGCCTCCAGGCTACGATAGAACGAATAAAACTCGGGATTCGCGCCAAAGGCCTGCCCGTAAATCGAAGCAGCTTTGGCGTCGCCCTCGCCTTTGATCTGCTGCGCATCGCGATAGGCCTCGGCAATGATAATCTCGCTTTGCCTGTCTGCATTCGCACGGATTTTTTCCGAATCTGCGGCGCCTTGTGAACGCAATTCATTCGCTACCCGCTTGCGCTCGGTTTCCATGCGGCGATAAACCGATTCAGAAACTTCTGGCGGCAAGTCCACACGCTTGAGACGCACATCAACAATTTCCACGCCAATGGCGCGCATATCCGCATCGGCCTTTTTTTGCACTTCCACCATGATGCTTTCGCGCTTACCCGACACCACATCATGTACCGTACGCCGCCCAAACTCTTCGCGCAAACCTGAATTGACCGTTTGCATCAGTCGAGTTTTCGCCACCGTTTCATCGCCACCTACTGAAATGTAGTATTGCTTCACATTGTGGATGCGCCATTTAACGAAAGAATCTACCTGCACCGGTTTTTTTTCAGCTGTCAGAAACCGCTCTGGCTCCGCTGAATCAAGTGTCAAGATGCGCTTGTCAAAAAAACGAACGTTCTGAATCATGGGCCATTTAAAAACCAGACCAGGTTCGGAAATCACCGATTTGACTTCACCCAGCTGAAAAATAATCGCGTACTGGCGCTGATCTACCGTAAAAACAGTCATTGACGCGAGCACCAGCAAGCCAAAGAAAAGTGCCCCTATAAAAGATAATGAGCGTTGCATTAGCGTTCTCCCCGTTCCCGCGAGCGCATGGTTTCTCGCGAGCGACCATCGCCCGGCGCTGTGCGCTCAAGCTGCGGTGGCGCGCCCGCAGCAATAGTCGGCGCTGGTGACACGCCGCGCGGAACACTTGCTGCCTCCTCCGTTGGCGTAGCAGCCACACCCGCCGCTGCTTGCATCAGCTTATCCAGTGGCAAATACAGCAAATTGCCAGAACCTTTGGCATCGATCATCACCTTGCTGGTATTGGCATAGACCTGCTGCACGGTATCCAGATACATGCGGCTACGAGTCACCTCAGGTGCCTTTTTATACTCGACAAGAATTTGCTTGAAGCGCGATGCATCGCCTTCGGCTGTGGCAATGATGCGCTGTTTATACCCATTGGATTCTTCCGTCAGGCGGGAAGCCGTACCGCGCGCACGCGGAATGACATCATTGGCATAGGCTTGGCCTTCGTTTTTGGCCCGTTCACGATCCTGTCCGGCTTTAACCGCATCATCAAATGCCGCCTGCACCTGCTCCGGCGGCTGGGTGCCTTGCATGCTGACCGAACGTATCTGGATGCCTGTCTCATAGCGGTCGAGAATTTCCTGGATCAGTTTTTGCGTATTTGCCGCAATCTGATCGCGTCCTTCATACAGTACAAAGTCCATTTTGCTCTTGCCTACAATCTCGCGAATCGCTGTTTCCGCTGCCTGCGTCACCGCATCATCGGGATTACGATTTTTAAATAAATAGGCTTTCGGGTCTTTTAACAAATACTGCACAGCAAACTGCACGCTCACAATGTTTTCATCGTCTGTCAACATAAGCGCTTCTTGCGGCACCTTGTTTTTTTCTGTGCCCCGATAACCAATCTCGACTGTTCGCACGCCCGTCAAATTAACCACCTCATGCGATTCAATCGGCCAGGGTAAGCGCCAGCGCAGCCCCGGCTCAGTAGTTTCCTTGAATGCACCAAACTGCAAAACCACACCGCGCTGCGATGCATCGACTGTGTAAAACCCGCTGCCAAGCCACACCACAGCAACCAACGCCGCGATGATGCCCAGCCCGCCACCAAACTGTTTCGGGCTGAAACCG
This sequence comes from Rugosibacter sp., assembly GCA_043731705.1. Classification (GTDB taxonomy): domain Bacteria; phylum Pseudomonadota; class Gammaproteobacteria; order Burkholderiales; family Rhodocyclaceae; genus Rugosibacter. The sequence continues at coordinate 12,285 of JAYTIQ010000184.1, read as the reverse complement.
GGCATTCCGCCATTGCCGCTACCCGAACCACTCGGGCCATTGCTGCCATTTTGGCCGCGTTGCGCTGAATTTTTATTGCCAAAAATCCCGGATAGGCGGCGATTGATGTCGCGCCATAAGTCTTCCAAGTCAGGTGGCCCTTGTTTATCTCCGCCTTTTCCGCCCTCAGGCTTGTTACCCCAGCCATGATCGTTAAGCGACATCAAAATACCGGTTATCACAATGAAATAGCTCCGTTAATTTAGCGCAACATCTGGTTGCTACCGCTAGATGCAATATAGGAAAAAGTTAAGATCATGATGCCATCGTATCGTCAGCCGAATACTGCTCTCTGGCCTAGACGCATTTGACAGCTGATGAGCTTGTGAAAACTCAGCTAGCGCATGACGCAACAACGGCAGGCTTTCACCTGTTTTTGCACTTAGTCGAACGGCAGAAATGTTACCACATCCCTCCTGCAGAAGCCCCGAAGTTACCGCTGTCACATCAATCTTGTTCCATACAATCATCTGGGGTATACCGGCTGCGTTAATTTCCGCTAGCACCTGATAAAAAACACCAGCGCTGCCTCGTTAAGACATACCACTTCAGCGAATTCAACCACACCCTGTCGTCCGGTCACTGCAACAAGCAGCCGAACTTCCCCACAGGCAAAGCGATCAACCGTCAATGGTCAGGGTATATCCCCATGAACTAAAAAATCCAGCAACGGATCAATCGGGCTCATCTGTCTCAAGTGACAGCTCTATTGCACGCACAGGCACGATCGTTGATATGGCGTGCTTATAGACCATTTGGGTCACGGTATTTTTCAGCAACACCACATATTGATCGAAAGAATCAATTTGTCCTTGCAATTTAATGCCATTGACTAAATAGACAGCGACGGGAACGTGCTCGCGACGCAATATATTCAAAAACGGGTCTTGTAACATTTGCCCTTTATTACTCATGGTTGCTTCCTTTAGTGGGTAGAGAGGTGATTCTGTTTTTGCAGATAAACAATGTAATCGATTTTTTAGCGCCGTGCCATCTAGAATGGATACAAACTGGCACCGACTTTTCAGCCTTTACCGCTCATCGGCAAACGGATTTTTGGAACTTTTGTATTGAATCCGCAATGGCGTGCCTTGCAGTTTGAACGCTTCAAGAAAGTAGCGCTCAAGAAATCGCGTGTATGAAGCGGGAATATGTTCCAGCATATTGCCATGAATCACGATAATCGGCGGATTGCTGCCGCCTTGATGCGCATAGCGCAGCTTGGGGCGAAACAAGCCATGGCGTGGCGGCGTCTGCTTTTCAACTGCCGAGATGAGTACCCGGGTGAGCTTGGGCGTCGCCATTTTCGCCATCGCCGCGGCATAGGCTTTATCGACGGAAGCTAAAACACCGCCTATACCCTGCCCCTTACTGGCAGAGATGTAATGCACATGCGCAAAACCTAGAAAATTAAGCTTATGCTCAATGGATTCTTTAACGCGTTCCCGATGGTAAGAGTCAATCGCATCCCATTTATTGACAGCAACTACCAGAGCACGCCCGGCCTCTACGCAAAACCCAGCAATATGGGCATCCTGGTCGGAGATATCCTGGCTGGCATCGACCATCAGCACCACGACATTTGCTTCTTCAACCGCTTGCAGAGTTTTGATGACAGAAAACTTTTCAATGGCTTCAAACACTCGTCCCTTGCGCCGTAGTCCGGCGGTATCAATCAGGGTATAAGCCTTGCCATTGCGCTCAAAAGAAATTTCGATCGCATCGCGTGTGGTCCCTGGCATATCAAACGCGATGACACGCTCTTCGCCAAGCAGAGTATTGACCAGCGTGCTCTTGCCCACATTGGGGCGCCCAGCGATTGCGACCCGAGGGCCTGCCGCAGCAGAGTCACCCGCATCGGCTTCATCAGGGAAAGAGGCTAGCGCCAGCTCAACCAACTCGCGCACGCCATCGCCATGCGCGGAAGAAATCACGCAGGGAGATCCGCAACCCAGCTCATAGAATTCAGCGCTGACAACAGCACGATCCATGCCCTCGCCTTTATTGACAGCCAACAAGACAGGCCGACCGCTGCGTCGCAGCAAGTCAGCGATAACCCTATCCTGTGGCGTAAGCCCCGCACGCGCATCGACGACAAACAGCAGCATGTCGGCTTCAGCAATCGCCGCTTCGGCCTGACGTGCCATTTCGTGCACAATGCCTTCTTTGGCTTGCGGCTCGAACCCGCCGGTATCCACGACCAGGTGGGGCTTGCTCCCCAAGCGCCCGTGCCCATAATGACGGTCTCGCGTCAGGCCCGGTTGATCGGCCACCAAAGCATCACGCGAGCGCGTCAAACGATTGAAAAGCGTTGACTTGCCCACATTGGGCCGGCCAACAATAACCAGAGTAGGTTTCATCGATTAATGTACCGCCATGGCATAAATGCCACCATTAACCGTTTGCACCACAAATCCGGTAACGGAGCGTACAGGATCCGTTCGAATCGCGCTTCCATCGGTTTTTGTCCGGCCCACAAGGCTGCCGTTATCACTGCGCAACGCATGCACTAAACCCTGGCTATCGGCCACAATAACAAATTCACCCAAGGCCAATGGCCGAGTGGGGCTGCGTGTTACCAGCTTGTCGAGCTGCCAGACACTTGCTCCACTATCTTTATCCAGCGCAAACATCACCCCTTTAGCATCGGTGACATACACCTGTTTGCTATCCATATCCAAACCAGCAATGGAAGACATGTCACGCGACCACAAGTTATTGCCGCTGCTGGCGTCAAAGCAAGCAACCCGCCCCTGATAGGCGACCGCACACACGGCATTGCCTTCCATCACGGGGGCACTCATCACATCCGTGATGCGCTCTAACTCAGTGGCCCCTTTCGGTGTCGCCACGGTGGCTTCCCACACAGCGGCGCCGTTGGTATTAGTTAGCGCCACGAGCTTACCCCCTGGAAACCCAACATAAGTTAACTTTCCCGTATTTAGCGCACTGGCATATGAGCGCAATAACAACGCGGGAACATTCCGTTGATACATCCAGCGGCGCTTGCCATCGGCGGCCTCCAGGCCAACCACGCGCGAGTCGCCCGAGCGCACGATCACCAAGCCATCAGCCAATGAAGGTGGAGCTAACACTTCCGAGCTCACGCGAACCTTCCAGAATTCCTTGCCTGAGACCGCATCAAACGCCAGCACCTCGCCTTTAGCCGTGCCGACCACAACTAATTTTCCATCGGTGCCAACACCACCCGATATTGTCTGCCCCGTTGCTACGCGCCAAATTTGTTTGCCTTCGTCAAACCGCGCCAAGCTACCATCGGCGGCGGCGGCATAAACGCTCCCCGCAACCACCGCCGGAGCCAAGCTATAACTGCCTGCATTGCCAATACTTGCTTGCCAAAGGTTGCGGGGATCTGCCTTGGAGTCAAGCGCTGGCAGCTCTTTTAATTTCACTTTGGGTGCACTGCTATCAAAGGGGTTCAGTTTATTCAGGCTGTCCAGCGAAACACAGCCACTCAACAAAAGCGTGGCACTGAATCCCAAGACGTGCCAGCGACTCAATGACCCAACCGGCCCAAACCAACGCACGGGTTTCAAGAATGCCTTCACTGAGCAACTCCCAGCGCATCACGCTTGGTTTGCACCAGCTCGCGATAAGCCTGATGCCGCGCAACCTCCTCGACTTTTACCGCCGCATCGATTCTGGCTAGCGCAGCATCATACGACTTGGCTGCCTCGGCAGGCTTGCCTTGAGCAACGTAAATATCGCCGCGAACATCCGCATAGCGCGCGGCAAAAGGTGCGGGCGGCTCAACCGCCAGCTGTTTAAGCGCTTCATCGTAAGATTTTTCGTCGAGCAGAACCGTGGCCAACCGCAGGCGCGCCAATGTACGCAGACCGATGTCGTTTGCGTGGTCTGCTGCCCAGGCCAGCTGTACGCGCGCATTTTTAGCGTCACCTTGATCGACCTGGATACGTGCCGCAATCAGCGCACCCATGCCGGCATAGCTGGTGCCAGAATATTTCTCGATCAACTCGCCGGCCAATTCTTTTACCCGCTTCGCATCTTTTTGTCCGGCCGCTTGCTGCAAGCCAGAATAAATCACTGACGCTTTGGCGGATTGTTGATGCTGCCACCACTGCCATCCCTGCCAGGCTGCTACCGCCAGAGCGAGCACCACGGCAATGCTAGTGACACGGTTGCCGTATTGCTGCCACCAGGTTTTGAGTTCAGCGAGCTGTTCCTGCTCTTCAAGATCATAAGTTGCCATGATTATCTTCCGTAAAATCGTCTTTCGTCGTAAAAAGAACTTCGCCAAGGTGATCGGCAAGCCCATCGAAATGCACACGCACTTGTGAAACCAGCGGCAGGGGTGAGACCGCTAGAGAAGTCATAGGTTCACGCAATGATTTGACACTCACTGCATTTGCCGCCGTCTCATCATCGCCGACTATTAGTGCTAATGGCGCGCCAGAAGCATCGGCTTTTTTCATTTGTGATTTAAAACTGCCTCCGCCACAATGTAGCTGAATCGCATAACCGCTACTGCGCAAGTGTTCGGCGATGCGAAATGCAAATCGCCCAGCCGCTTCACCTTGATGCACCAGATATGCGTCAGGCGCTGGCGTTTCATGTCGATGACCCTGATCCTGCCACAATGCCAACAGGCGCTCGATGCCCATGGCAAAACCACAGGCAGGTGCCGACTTGCCGCCGAGTTGCTCAAGCAAGCCGTCATAGCGTCCGCCCGCACAGACCGTGCCCTGCGCACCGAGCTCATCGGTGACCCACTCGAACACGGTGCCATTGTAATAATCCAGCCCGCGCACCAGGCGCGGGTTAATGCGGTAGGGAATGGCGACATCTTTCAGCAGTTGCTGCACGCCCTCAAAATGCTTGAGCGATGCTTCGCCGAGATAAGCGAGCAATTGCGGTGCGCCACTAACCAAATCCTGCATTGCCGGATTTTTCGTATCCAGAATGCGCAGCGGGTTCGTGTGCAAGCGGCGTTGCGCATCGGCATCCAGCAACGCCGCATGACCAGAAAAATAAGCAATCAGATCGGCACGATGCCGCGCACGCTCTTCGCTCTGCCCCAGCGAGTTGATTTCCAGACGAATGCCTTGCAGGCCAAGGTCATCCCACAATCTTGCGCACATCGCAATTTGCTCGGCGTCAATGTCCGGGCCGGCAAAACCCATGGCTTCGACACCGACTTGATGAAATTGGCGATAACGACCTTTTTGCGGCCGCTCATGCCGAAACATGGGGCCCATGTACCACAAGCGTTTGGGGCCTTCGTACAACAGGTTATGCTGTATCGCCGCCCGCACACAGGAGGCCGTGCCCTCGGGGCGCAACGTGAGTTGTTCGCCATTGAGGACATCGACGAAGGAATACATTTCCTTTTCAACAATGTCGGTGACTTCACCAATGGCGCGATGGAACAGCCCCGTCGGTTCGACCATCGGCATGCGAATGGGCCGGTAGCCATAGGCACGCAGCCAGTCGCGTATCGTTTCTTCAAACTGCTCCCACAACTCGGCGTCCGCAGGCAATATGTCGTTCATGCCACGAATGGCTTGCAAGGTCTGGCTCATCGTTCGACGTCAAATACGCGTGGGGTAGGTACGTGCAACATAATCATCAACCAGCTGCCGAAACTCGGCTGCGATATTTTCGCCGCGTAGCGTCATCACACGCTCGCCATCGACATATACGGGTGCGACAGGATCTTCGCCCGTACCGGGAAGGGAAATGCCGATATTGGCTTGTTTGCTCTCGCCCGGACCATTGACGACGCAACCCATTACGGCCAAAGTCATGTTTTCCACACCGATACGCTGCACCTTCCAGTCGGGCATGCGCTCGCGCACATGGGTTTGGATGTCCTGCGCCAGCTCTTGAAATACCGTACTGGTCGTACGCCCGCATCCCGGGCAAGCCGCGACTAAAGGGGTGAAAGCACGCAGCCCCATGGTTTGCAGAATCTCCTGGGCAACGATCACTTCGCGCGTGCGGTCGCCGTTGGGTTCAGGCGTCAGTGAAACGCGTAGCGTGTCGCCTATGCCTTCTTGCAGCAACACCGCTAATGCAGCAGTCGAAGCAACGATGCCCTTGCTGCCCATGCCCGCTTCGGTCAACCCCAGGTGCAGCGGATAATCGCAACGGCTGGCCAAGTCGCGATAAACCGCGATCAAGTCCTGCACACCAGAAACCTTGCACGACAAAATAATATGATCGCCCGCCAGCCCAAGCGATTCCGCTTGCGCAGCAGATTCCAGAGCGGAAACCACCATCGCTTCGCGCATGATGGCAACGGCGTTTTTAGGTTCAGCGCGTCGCGCATTTTCGTCCATGATGCGAGCGAGCAGCGCTTGATCCAGGCTCCCCCAATTCACGCCAATGCGAATGGGTTTATCAAAGCGGCATGCTATGTCAATCAGTTGAGCAAACTGCTCATCACGCTTCAAGCCTTTGCCCACATTGCCTGGATTAATACGCAACTTCGCCAGGCTTTCTGCGCAGGCCGGATATTCCGTCAGCAATTTATGGCCGTTGAAATGGAAATCGCCAACCAAGGGGACATCCATATTCAACTGAGCAAGTCGCTCGCGAATTTTCGGTACGGCCGCGGCTGCCTCCCGCGTATTCACCGTAATACGCACCAACTCAGAGCCAGCACGCGCAAGCTGCGCCACCTGCATCGCAGTGGCGAATACATCTTCGGTATCGGTATTGGTCATCGACTGAACGACTATCGGCGCCGCACCACCAACGCCGACTTTTCCGACGAGGACTTGCCGCGACATACGCCGCGGAATCTGGCGTGATTGTGATGCACTCATTCGACGGTCAGTCTCGCCACGCCAGCACGGGTAAATGGTTGCAAATCAATACTGCGCTCTCCGGAAAAAACACGCACAGCAGAGGCCTTGCCCAGCCACAGTTGAAATGGCGGCTTGCCCTCGATTTTTTGAGTCACCCCCGCAGGAAATTCTCCGCTCAAAACCACCTTCTGTGTCGCATCGCGAACCTCAATCCATGATGAGCCATCAAACATCACGCTTAAAACTGGCGCCGGAGGTGGAACTGCGGCGACAACCGGATTACCTGCCATCCCGGCGGGAATGTCTTTCACCGTAGCGGGCAAAACAGCACTTGTGATGGGGGTGTCCGCCACGGCTGACCCAAGGTCAGCTAGTGGGACCTGTGTCGCTGGTTCGACAGATGGCTCTGCAGAGCCATCTGAAGGACTATCGGTTGGCTTGGTCGGCAAAACTTGAACAGGCTGATTATTCTGTAGCAAATTCAGCGCTAAAGGCATTGATTTCGGTGTTTGCTGCATCACATAACCATAGACTGTCAACATCAAGATAGCCGCAACACATACCATAACAAAATAGGTAGCCGCATGCCGCAGCGCACTTACCTTGGGCTTGGCCTCTCCCATATTGGCCGGCGGACGAACTTCCGGCAGGGATAGCGGCGCGACCGAGTCAAGCGCATCCAGCAACGGCGTAACATCCAGCTGAAGGTATTTGGCATAACTCCGCACAAACCCCCGTACAGTCGTCATGCCCGGCAAGCTGGCATAATCGTCGCGTTCTAATGCGGCAACCTGCCGCACACCAAATCGCGTTGCCTGGGCCACAGCCTCCATCGTTAAGCCACGGCTTTCTCGTTCCGCACGCAATGCAGCACCCGGCAACCGAACTTCTGCTGGAACATCTGTAACAGAAGCATCAATCAAGGACGGTTGCGGTAAACCTTCACTCATTCATATACCCCTTGGGCAAGCAATCGCTGCTCAGGAGAGTTTGCGAAACGCTTACGCAGCTGCCCTGCGAGACGCGCTTCCGCTTCGCGATTACCTAATTTTCGCTCGATGCGCAAAGATAGCCAGGTGAGTTCTGCATTCAGCTCGTGAATCTTTTCAATCTCGGACATCCACCGTTTAGCCTCAGCATATTGCCCTTGCCGATAAGATAAATTACTTAGCCAAAACATGGCTTGGGTATTGTCCGGCGCCAAGCGTAACGCTTCAAGCAAATAGCCTTCGGCAGCCTTGTCATCCTTGAGCTGAATCGCACAGATACCTGCATTGGTATTCGGCTTGGTCGGCGTGGAGTACAGCGGGTTTCTAGCTGAGGCTGCAAAATAAGCCATCGCTTCTTTCGCGCGACTGTTCTGGCACAAAAACCAGCCAAAATTATTATTTATTTCAGGGTCACCCGGTGCTAAACGCAATGCCTTGGTGAAGTTTTCTTCTGCCATGTGCGGCTCGTTGAGCGCCATGTGAGTGAGGCCAAGCAAGTTGTAAGCAGGGGCATAGCTCGGGTCCACAGAGAGCGCGATGCGTGCTTCTTCAAGCGCAACCGCCGCCCGTCCATCAAATAAATAAAGTGAGCCAAGCTCTGTATGTACTTTAGCGCGCTGTTGAATTTCATTTCTCGGAGCGCGCTCGGACATTGCTTGCTCGGCGCCCTCTCCCATCGCCGCCGGACTCGTCCCTGCTGTAGTGCATCCGGCAATGGTAATGAGGGAGCCCAATAGTGTGCCCAACAATAAATGCTTTAACTCGCTCATTGAATTATCTCCGTTTTTGGAAAAGCCCTCACTGCGATCGTCGCAGTGCGCAGCGTGCGCTTTGACTTATCCAGCACCTTGCCGGCCAGCTGGCCACATGCTGCATCAATATCATCGCCTCGCGTTCTTCGCGTTGTAGTTACCAAACCTCCTTCACTTAGCAGAGAAGAGAAGCGGCGCACTCGATCAATCGATGAGCGGCGAAAACCGGAGTTCGGAAAAGGATTAAAGGGAATCAGGTTGAATTTACAAGGCACGTCACGTACTAAATGCAGCAAGGCGCGCGCATCTTCATCGCGATCATTGACACCATCCAGCATGACATACTCAAAAGTTATGAAGTCACGCGGCGCATGCTGCAAATAACGCCGGCATGCGGCTAGCAATTCAGCCAATGGATACTTGCGATTGATAGGCACCAATTTGTCACGCAGACCATCCGTTGGCGCGTGCAGAGAAACTGCCAACGCAACGGGACATGCCTGGGCCAGACGATCTATCGCCGGAACAATGCCTGAAGTGGAAACGGTAACCCGTCGCCGAGATAAGCCATAGGCATTGTCATCCAGCATGAGTTGCAGAGCAGGAATGAGGTTTTCAAAATTAGTCAGGGGCTCGCCCATGCCCATCATCACAATATTGCTGATGATGCGATCTCCCGCAGGATCGTGGCCCAAGACCCGATTCGCCTGCCATACCTGGCCGATGATTTCAGCGGTTGTTAAATTTCGATTAAATCCTTGCCGTCCGGTAGAACAAAATACACAGGCAAGCGCACAACCGGCTTGCGATGAAATACACAGCGTACCGCGCTGGCCTTCCGGAATGAAAACCGTTTCTACCGCATTGCCATTACCCACATCGAACAAGAATTTGCGTGTTCCATCGTCAGATAATTGATCGCTAATAATCGGCGGTGGCATGACGGTGGCGCGGGCCAGCAATTTCTCGCGGAGCGATTTTGCAAGATCGCTCATCTTGTTAAAGTCACCCTCCCCAAAATGATGCATCCAGCGCAAAACTTGACGAGCACGAAAAGGCTTCTCATCTTGCTGAGAAAACCATGCCGTCATACTGTCTGCATCGAAATCGAGGAGATTAACTGCCATGACAAATTAGCGTAAGTAAACGCTCATCGCAGGGAAGAAATAGGCAATTTCAACAGCAGCGGTTTCAGCCGCATCCGAACCATGCACCGCATTAGCATCGATGCTGTCAGCAAAATCAGCGCGAATGGTACCGGGATCAGCCTTTTTGGGATCAGTGGCGCCCATCAACTGACGATGATTGAGTACAGCATTCTCGCCTTCGAGTGCCTGTACCATAACGGGACCTGAAATCATGAATGAAACGAGATCATTAAAAAACGGGCGCGCTTTATGTACAGCATAAAAACCTTCCGCCTCTTGGCGCGACAGGTGATGCATACGGGCAGCAATAACCTTCAGGCCGCTCTTCTCGAAGCGAGAATAAATCTCGCCGATCACATTCTTGGCTACTGCATCAGGTTTAATAATTGAAAGGGTGCGCTCTACAGCCATAACATTCTCCATTGGCAGGGGTTTAACAACAATAACCTATTATTTTATCGCATATTTCCTGGTATTCCCGCCGCTTTCGAGTGCCTTTTGCTGTGTTTAAGCTTTCTTTGCAAAATGAAGCTCTCTTGCCATAACCCATAGTCGATAAGTTGGCGTTTCAATGCTTGGATGCCGATTATTCGATGCTGTTCGGACTTGCCGAACAAACTCATTGAGACGTCGCTCATCGGGCAATTGAACGTTATTACTGCTCAATAGCGAACGCATCAAGTTCCTCGCTCGAACTTCGGTCAATTCACGCAATAAACTTGTTTCAAGAGGAAACAAAAACTGATCTTTTTTTAAATCCAGCAAGGCTAGATCATCTAACAAAATCTGGGTATCTGAAAATCGCCTCGCGGCAATAGCCAACTGCTCCACCGCTTTAGGAAAACGTGCTTTGAGGATAGGCACAACCTCGTGGCGCAAATAGTTGCGTGTGAAGTAGCGATCCTCGTTGCTCTCGTCCTCCACCCAATTCAATTGATGCTCAGCTGCATATGCTAGAAGGCATTCTTTTGGTAGCTCGAGAAATGGACGCAGCACACGCCCACGCAGCACAGGAATCCCCCCTGCCCCTCTCAAGCCAGAGCCGCGCAGCAAATTATGCAGAACTGTTTCTGCCTGATCATCTGCATGATGCGCCATACATACCCACCCTGAAGAATGCGCTAACAAGGCATCAAGTCGCATTTTTCTTGCGGCCGCTTCAATTCCTTCGCCAAGCGCAGGTTTAACGAGGACATTAATAATAGACAGATCAATACCCAACTGATCACAGGTCTGGACGCAGTGATCAGACCACTCGTCTGCATTTTTGCTTAACCCATGATGCACATGAACTGCAGTCAGATGCAAATCCAGCAAAGGTGCAATATTCTGCAATGCGCAAAGTAAAACCGTTGAATCCAAACCACCCGAATAAGCAACAGTTAAAGCCTGACCTTTTAGATCATGATGACCCAGAACATCCGTCAGGGTAGCCTCAACTCCCTTATTGAACAGTTTTTTCCTTGAATCGACCATAGCTCATCAGCCGCTCGAAGCGCCTTTCGACAAGCTCCGGAATAGATAATTTTGACAATTGACTTAATTCCTCCTGGAGACTTATTTTCAGCGCTTTCGCAGCTTCTTCATAATCGCGATGTGCTCCACCAAGCGGCTCACTGATGATTCGATCAACCAACCCTAGTGACTTCAAGCGTTGTGCAGTTATTCCCATGGCATCTGCCGCATCGCCGGCACGATCTGCACTTTTCCAAAGAATAGAAGCACAGCCTTCTGGAGAAATTACAGCATAAGTTGAATACTGCAGCATCATCACCGTATCTGCCACAGCGATAGCTAACGCCCCACCAGAACCCCCTTCGCCAATAACTGTTGCGATGATCGGCACTTTAAGCTCAGTCATAACCAAGAGATTGCGGCCAATAGCTTCCGATTGGCCTCGCTCCTCGGCACTAATCCCAGGATACGCTCCTGGAGTATCGATAAATGAAAAAATGGGTAGCTGGTATTTTTCAGCCATACGCATTAATCGTAATGCTTTACGATAGCCTTCCGGGCGAGGCATACCAAAGTTACGGGTAATTTTTTCTTTGGTATCCCTGCCTTTTTGGTGGCCAATGATCATACAAGACTGGCCATTAAATCTGGCCATACCACCAACAATGGCGGCATCTTCGGCCGAGTTGCGATCACCATGCAACTCCTCAAAATCACTAAATATACTGCTCAAATAATCAAGGGTATAAGGGCGATTAGGATGGCGAGCAACCATGGCGCACTGCCACGGTGTTAACTTCGCATAGATATCTTTAGTCAGTTTTTTACTTTTAGCCTCAACTCTGGAGATTTCTTCGGAAATATCCACCGCAGAATCATCTTGAACAAAACGTAATTGCTCAATTTTCGATTCAACTTCGGCAATAGGCTGTTCAAACTCGAGGAAAGAAATTTTCATTTTGCGATTTTACCATTTACAACACAAAATCTCATAAGTAATACCTCAATCATGGTGCAACCATCCCCAGTCACCCATAAAAAAACCCCCCCAAGGTATAAGCTTGAGGGGGTTTTACAAGGGGAGTCTGGCGTTGACCTACTTTCTCGCACG
>JAYTIQ010000183.1:0-8227 GCA_043731705.1 Rugosibacter sp. | reverse complement strand
AAAAATGAATAAAGGTCAGTGGGACTCCGTGTTGTCTACCAATCTCGACTCGGTGTTTAACGTGACACACCATGTATTGACGGGTATGGCGGAGCGTGGCTGGGGACGGGTGATTAATATTTCATCGGTTAATGGCATCAAAGGCCAGTTTGGTCAGGCCAATTATTCTGCAGCCAAGGCTGGTATTCTTGGTTTTACCAGAGCAATTGCGGCTGAAGTGGCAAAAAAAGGGGTCACAGTGAATGCCATCGCGCCAGGGTATGTGGGTACAGACATGGTGATGGCGATTAAACAGGAAGTGCGTGATGAGATCGTTTCCACCATTCCTATGGGGCGTTTGGGCAGGCCGGAGGAAATTGGCGGGCTTTGTGCTTACCTGGCGTCAGACATTGCTGGGTACATGACGGGTGCTACGCTGAATATCAATGGGGGTTTGCATTTTAGTTGATCGTCGAGAGTTTAAAATCAAGGCAAACTCGCACTAGCGGATATTTAATACGCGCACTGAGAAGTAGTTCAATCGGGGAGGAGTAGCATGGCCGAACAGCATCGCATTATCAAGAAATACCCTAACCGGCGGTTATATGACACCCGTACCAGTGCTTACATTACTTTAGTGGATGTCAAAGGGCTGGTGTTGGCGCATGAAGAGTTTCAAGTGGTGGATGCGAAAACAGACGAAGATTTGACCCGGGCGATATTGTTGCAGATCATTCTTGAGGAAGAAGCCAGCGGTTCACCCATGTTTTCATCCGAAATGCTGTCGCAGATGATCCGTTTCTATGGCAGTGCCATGCAGAGCATGATGGGTCGTTATCTGGATAGCAATATGAAGGCATTTGTTGATATGCAAGCCAAGTTATCAAAACAGGCTGTGCCATCGTTTGGCGCTCCAGGGCTGGGGGCTCCGGATATGTGGAATCAGTTCCTGAATTTTCAGGGACCTGCCATGCAAAGCATGATGAGTGCTTATGTTGAGCAGTCGCAACAGTTATTTCAGCAAATGCAGGACAGAATGAAAGAGAAGACACGAAAAATATTCCCCGATATAACCGAGGGTACTGCACCTGAATCCGGTGGAGCATCCGGTAAGGCATCTAATAGAACCAAATCAAAATAAAGCATAGCTACCTAACCAAATTATTCATGAAAAAAAGCAAGATTAGTGTGCCATCCGTTGGCTTTGTTTCACTTGGCTGCCCTAAGGCAGCCTCAGACGCTGAACAGATACTTACCCGATTGCGCGCCGAGGGATATTCCATTTCAGGCAGCTACAAAGGCGCTGATCTTGTCGTAGTCAACACCTGTGGTTTTATTGATGCGGCGGTGGAAGAATCGCTCGAAGCCATTGGCGAAGCGATGGCCGAGAATGGCAAAGTCATTGTTACCGGGTGTCTCGGTGCGAAAAAAGATGCGGCAGGCAATGATATTGTGCGTGCTGCACACCCCAACGTGCTGGCTGTTACGGGGCCACATGCCCTGCAAGAAGTGATGGAAGCGGTGCATCAGCATTTGCCGCCATTGCATGATCCTTTTGTGGATCTCGTTCCACCCCAAGGCATCCGGCTGACGCCCGACCACTATGCGTATTTGAAAATTTCTGAAGGCTGCAATCATCGTTGCACTTTTTGCATTATTCCTTCCCTGCGGGGTGATTTGGTTTCCCGTCCCATTGGTGATGTGCTGCGTGAAGCAGAAATTCTGGCTAAAGCTGGCGTGCGCGAACTGCTGGTTATTTCTCAAGATACCAGCGCCTATGGCGTGGATACAAAATACCGTACAGGTTTTTGGGGCGGGAAACCTGTGAAGACCAAGCTTTATGATCTGTGTGAACAACTTGGTGAGCTAGGGCTGTGGGTACGCTTGCATTACGTCTATCCGTATCCCAATGTTGACGATCTCATGCCGCTCATGGCCGCAGGAAAAATTTTGCCTTATCTGGATATTCCGTTTCAGCATGCCAGCCCGCGTATTTTGAAATTGATGAAGCGCCCGGCGTCTGCTGAAAAAGTTCTGGAGCGTATCAAGGCATGGCGAGAAGTGGTGCCTGATCTGACCATACGCAGTACATTTATCACTGGCTTTCCGGGTGAAACTGAAGCTGAGTTCAACTCACTGCTTGATTTTCTGGATGAAGCGCAGTTGGATCGTGTGGGGGCTTTTGCCTATTCACCAGTCGATGGTGCTACGGCCAATGACCTGCCAGGGGCTTTGCCCGAGAATGTGCGTGAGGCACGCAAGGCAACCTTGTTGCGCCACCAGGAAGATATCTCCACGCAGCGACTGGAAAGAAAAATTGGTCGTCGCATCAAAGTGCTGGTGGATGAAATAGATGAAGACGGTGCGATTGCGCGTTCTGAAGGCGATGCGCCGGATATTGATGGCCTCGTGTATATCGTGGATGGACACAATCTGACGGTAGGCGATTTTGCCGAAGTGACGGTAACTGATTGTGATGTGCATGATCTGTATGCGACGTTGCAGTGAATACACAGCAGGCGATGTTGTTAGACAATTTACGCCGTATCACGAGCGCCGACTTTGTTATAACTGAGGCTACTGATCTCGCCCCTTTTTGCACCGACTGGCGTGGCCGCTATACAGGCCAGCCATTGTGTGTTGTGTTGCCAAGCGATACGGAAGAGGTGGCTGCTGTGGTGAGCGCATGTGCCGCAGCGGGTGTGCCGATCGTTCCGCAAGGAGGAAACACTGGTTTATGTGGCGGTGCCACGCCCATTGGTGGCGAGGTGCTGCTCAGTCTGCGGCGGTTAAATCGTATTCGCTCTATCGATGCCGACAACAACGCAATCACCGTGGAAGCAGGGTGTACGTTGCAGACCGTACAGGAGGCTGCAGCCTCGATTGACCGCTTGTTTCCATTGTCCTTGGCAGCTGAAGGCAGTGCCACAATCGGCGGCAATCTTTCTACTAATGCGGGTGGCGTTCAGGTGTTGCGTTATGGCAATGCTCGAGAGCTGACTCTGGGACTGGAAGTGGTGCTGGCAGATGGCAGTATTTGGCACGGATTGCGTGCATTGCGTAAAGATAATACGGGCTACGATCTCAAACACTTATTCATTGGCGCCGAAGGCACTCTGGGACTGATCACTGCTGCCACACTGAAACTCTTTCCGCAGCCACGGGAGACAGTGACCGCTTGGGCAGCAGTCACTGGCCCCTTGGCGGCTGTGCATTTGCTGGGGACCTTGCGGACTGTTGTCGGTGACAATGTAACGGCGTTTGAATTGGTTGATCGAACGTCTCTTGCGTTAGTGCTACAGCACATAGAGAAGGCGCGCGCGCCATTGCATGCGAAGCACGACTGGTATGTGTTGATCGAGATTTCAGGGGCACAATATCACTTGTGCGATAGTCTTGAACAGGGCTTGCAAGAAGGCGTTGAAAGCGGACAGATTATTGATGCAGTGTTAGCCCAGAGCGAAGCACAAAGCCAGGCTTTATGGGCATTACGTGAAAATATTTCTGCAGCGCAGAAGATTGAAGGTATTTCCATCAAGCATGATATTGCGCTGCCTGTCTCGCGTATTGATGAGTTTATTCAACGCGCAGGTACGATATTAAAAGCCATTTCACCTGATGTGCGTATTGCTTGCTTTGGACATGTGGGCGATGGAAATCTGCATTACAACCTCTCTAAAGTGGATGCACAATCCAATGAGGATTTCATTGCGCAGACCCCAGTGATAAACCGGATCGTGTATGATTTGGTCTGCGAATTAGGTGGCTCTATTTCAGCGGAACACGGCTTGGGGCAGCTGAAACGCAATGACGTTTTGCAATACAAAAGCATGACTGAAATGAATCTTATGCGCAGTGTTAAATCTGCCTTGGATCCACAAGGTTTGATGAATCCCGGCAAGCTGTTGTGACAAGTTAATAATTTTTATCGAATGCTTTACATGGCTTGTTTGTACCCCTATAATCCGCGCTCTCTTGTGGGGGTATAGCTCAGCTGGGAGAGCGCTTGCATGGCATGCAAGAGGTCCGCGGTTCGATCCCGCGTACCTCCACCAAGGACGTGTCCCTATCGTCTAGAGGCCTAGGACATCACCCTTTCACGGTGAGTACGGGGGTTCGAATCCCCCTGGGGACGCCACTATTCCCTGCATCTTGAATACAAGATGCAGGCGGTGTAGGTTGGTATCGTGTGGTGCAACGATTTGCTTAAATCGTCATGAGGCTATTTGCTATTTGATTTGCGTGCTTAGCGAATAAAACGGATTGGATTCTGTCGCTCGTTGTCACGATAGTTTCTAAACGCCTCTTTTTTGTGAGGCGACTGGCTCTCACTAATTCTACTTGATAGACTTGTATTCCGCACTTAACCACTGATAAAAAGTCGGTGCTGATAGTACGGCATCTTTACGAACTTTTATTTAAGTTCGTGGCTTGATAGCTTATTTGCGTGCCTTACCAGGGGGCCACTTTCAGCTGGTTATCTTTGGCAAAGTTTACTAAAAACGTATAGGCCATAGGTTCGGTAGCGTAGAGGTCCGCGTTCACAAAAACACTTTTGTGTCCTTCATGTGTGCCTGGTTGCACATAGGGAGAATACGCCATGCGTCGTCCCGCACTAAAGGCCGACATCACGCCACAAATGCGTTCCGCCCAGTCACTTGGCCGAAAGGGCTGGCCTCCAAGAGTCACGCCAGTAATAATGAAATTTTCCGCTTGGAAGAGCACCATAAAATTACAGTGAAAAAGTATAGATACTTGCCACAAGATTGCAGGCAGGTGCTAAAAATGTGCGGCAAGGATATTAATTGTGCATAACAAAGTTATCCTCAGGCAGCTATTGCAAGGCTAGGTGTGGATACTACTGTCATTGCTCGCCTGATGCAATTTACAGCCTTTTCTATTGAGTTATGGCCTACGCGAAGTCTTATTGAATAGAAGAGGTGGCAACCGGTACCAAGTAATCAAGCAGGGTAAGTGTAGGAGTTGCCATTGCGATGGCAGGCCTGACAGTTTTTATTTAGAGCTTGATACTCGAATTGGATTTTTTTCGATGAAAGGGCCGCCCATTTCAACAATGACAACCCGTTTTTGATAGCCTATAGGGGTTGCTGTCACGATATGCAATCCGGCCTTGGGGGCTTTGCGTTGCATGCCAAGTTTAGTTAACAACCAGAGACAGCCAAGAAGGCAGGACAGCATGCCAATGAATGCAAAAAATATTTGCACCTGACTGTTATTGATAGACGATACGGCTCCATGCGCAGAGACTTCTGCGGCAAGCACTAAAAGAATAAAGGAAAAAGCGGTAAATTTTTGCATGGAAGCCAAAGCTCTGCCATTGCCCGATTGGAATAAATAAGTTGGCGCAAGTGTAAATTGCCCGCTGATAAAAAAAGGATGAAGAAAAGGGCAAAAGTGGCGACATTTCAGATGTTTAGTTCTCTGTTGGGGGTTGGATTCTGATGAGAAAATCCATTGGGTATCTGGATGGTTCGTGCCAGTTTTGTTATTTGAATTAATCCAGGTAAAGCCTTCTGTTGAGCCCCTGTCTTATAATCAACATCCCTTATTGATTTTTCTTTGCTACTTGTGAATCCGGATCTCGCTCGGTTGCAGCCTTACCCGTTTGAAAGGCTGCGTCAATTATGTCTTGGCGTGTCACCAGCACCGACTTTTCGCGAAATTCGGCTCTCTATCGGCGAACCCCAACACGCTACACCCCTGCTCATTCAGCAGGCACTGGCTGAGCATCTTGCCGGATTAGCGCAATATCCTACAACGCAAGGCACACGGGGTTTGCGTGAGGCGATCGGGCAATGGATTGCGCGTCGGTATGCCGTGCCTCTTTTGGATGCGGAGACTCAAGTACTACCCGTGAATGGCTCGCGCGAGGCGTTGTTTGCGTTTGCCCAGACGGTTATTGACCGCACGCGTCCTCAGGCAAAAGTCGTTTGTCCGAATCCGTTTTATCAAATTTATGAAGGCGCCACCTTGTTAGCGGGTGCCGAGCCGGTTTATCTGAACACTTTGTCGGAAAATGGTTTCGCCATGGACTGGACTGCACTTGCGGAGTCCGTCTGGCGTGATGTGCAGCTGGTTTATGTGTGCTCGCCTGCCAATCCGACGGGCAACGTGATGACGCTGGAGTCGTGGCGCGCGTTGTTTGCCCTCGCGGATCGCTATGATTTTGTGATTGCGTCTGACGAGTGTTATTCTGAAATCTATAATGATGAAAATTCGCCCCCGCTAGGTGCATTGACCGCAGCTAAACAACTGGGGCGTGACGATTATCATCATCTGGTTGTTTTCTCGAGTTTATCCAAGCGCTCAAATGTTCCGGGGTTGCGTTCGGGATTTGTCGCCGGTGATGCTGAAGTTTTGAAGAAGTTTTTGCTTTATCGTACCTACCATGGCGGTGCGATGAATCCGGCGGTCCAGGCGGCGAGTATCGCCGCTTGGAATGATGAAGCGCATGTACAAGATAATCGGCGTCGGTATGCAGAAAAATTTGCAGCGGTCACGCCACTTATTGCGCGCCATTTACCTTGTACTATTCCCGATGCTGGATTTTATCTGTGGGCGAAAACCCCGATAGCGGACACTGAATTTGCACGCCAGCTTTTGCAGCAGAAAAATGTTGCGGTGCTGCCCGGCAGTTATCTTGGGCGGATTGCGGATCGTATCAATCCAGGCGAAAATTTTATTCGCCTGGCGCTCGTGACCAGCCTGGAAGATTGCCTCGAGGCCGCGCATCGCATTAACGATTTTTGTCTCTCCTTGTGAAAGAAAAACATATGAATACACCGCTGAATGATTTACAACCGATTATCGAACAAGCGTGGGAAGATCGCGTCAATCTGAAACCGGGAACTGCACCAGCCCGCGTTGGCGAGGCTGTTGCGCATGTGCTGGACGATCTGGATAGCGGGGCATTGCGCGTTGCCGAGAAAATCAATGGCGAATGGATAACGCATCAATGGATAAAAAAAGCAGTGTTACTGTCTTTTCGCCTGGAAGATAATATCCTCATGGAGAATGGTCCGATGCGCTATTTCGACAAGGTGCCGACCAAGTTTTCTCATTACGATACGCATCAATTTGAAAAGGGTGGATTTCGCGTTGTACCGCCGGCAGTTGCTCGTCGCGGCAGCTTTATTGGCAAGAATGTAGTGCTCATGCCCAGCTACGTCAATATTGGTGCCTATGTTGATGAAGGCACGATGGTTGATACGTGGGCAACCGTCGGTTCATGCGCGCAAATAGGTAAAAACGTCCATCTTTCCGGCGGTGTGGGGATTGGTGGCGTGCTCGAGCCTTTGCAGGCTAATCCGACCATTATTGGGGACAATTGCTTTATTGGCGCGCGCTCTGAAGTCGTTGAAGGTGTGATCGTTGAAGATAATTGTGTTATCTCGATGGGCGTGTATATCAGCCAGAGTACGAAAATTTATGATCGTGCCACAGGTGAAGTAACTTATGGGCGTGTGCCTGAAGGATCCGTCCTGGTGAGTGGCAATTTGCCGTCTGCTGATGGAAAATACAGTCTGTATTGCGCGGTGATTGTTAAAAGAGTGGATGCACAAACGCGTGCGAAGACTAGCATTAACGAACTTTTACGCGACTAACACCAGTACGATAAAGGGGAGATTATGAGCACGATGCACAAGCTGTTTAGGTTGATGGTCGTTAGAAAAGCGTCTGATTTGTTTGTCTCTTGCGGGGCGCCGATCACTATCAAGATCAATGGCAATGCCATGTCAGTTAATGCAACGGTGATTGATCCAGCGACTATCCGTACTTTATTAATGGAAGTCTTGACGACAGAACAAATCGAGACACTTGATAAAGAACGGGAGCTGAATGTTCGCTACCCTTTGCGTGACGTGGGGGTGTTTCGTATTTCCTGCTTCTATCAACGTGGTACACCGGCCATGGTGGTGCGCTATATTCCGATTGATGTGCCGAACATCGATACGCTGGGGCTGCCAGATGTTTTAAAAGACATTGTTATGGAAAAGCGTGGTCTGGTGCTCATTGTCGGCGCGACTGGATCGGGTAAATCGACAACGCTCACTTCGATGCTGGATTATCGGAACGAAAATCGAAGCGGCCATATTCTTACCTTGGAAGACCCAGTCGAGTTTCTGTTTCGTAACAAGAAATCGATCGTTAATCAGCGCGAAGTCGGCTCAGATACCTTGTCTTTTCAAACTGCATTAAAAAATGCGTTGCGCCAAGCGCCGGATGT
>JAYTIQ010000182.1:0-4738 GCA_043731705.1 Rugosibacter sp. | reverse complement strand
GATATTCGTATCGCGCAGTCTGCATTTAATGCTGCGGCCAAAGCGCAGGGGTTAAATCAGTTGACGAGCTTGATTGATATCGAGTTGGGCGTAAGGCGGGATACGAAATTTAGTGATTCTGCGGGTTCATCCAGCGCAGGCCGAGGGTTTGAGATCAGTCTTCGTTTGCCAATTTTTGATTGGGGTGATGCACAGCGTCGTGCAATGAACGCAGAAACACTGGCTTTGGCTAATCAGCTGGAAGCCACCGTGCGCGAAGCAGGTTCGCATCTTCGCGAGCGTTATGCGGCCTATCGCACGTCTTATGACGTGGCTAAACATTATCGTGACGAGGTGTTACCGCTGCGTAAGTCCATTTCGGAAGAGATGCTTTTCCGCTACAACGGTATGTTGATCGGGGTGTTTGAGTTATTGACCGATTCAAGAAATCAAATTAATAGTGTTCTAGAAGCTATTGTTGCAGAAGAACAATTTTTTACCGAAGAGGCAGCACTTCAGGCAGAAATGATGGGTCAACCCATTGCTGAACTTTCGCTTCCCCCTATGATCAGCCGCAATGCAGGTAATGAGGCAGTGCATTGATCCAGCGTAAACAAGCGTAAAAATGACTAAGGAATTTTCGATGACGACCAGACGACAGTTTTTTAAAAATGCGGGCTTGGCTGGCGGTGCTGCGCTTGCTACCGCCGTTGCTTCAGTTTCAGTCAGCCGCGTGGCGATGGCAGCATTGCCCGAGCCCATGATTCAAACCAGTGCGGAGACAATGCCACCCTGGATGCCGAATAGTGACCATAGTTATAACCCGGTAGTGACATTAAATGGCTGGACTTTGCCATGGCGCATGAATCAAGGCGTCAAGGAGTTTCATCTCGTGGCCGAACCCGTCGTGCGTGAAATGGCACCTGGCATGAAAGCGCATTTATGGGGTTACAACGGGCAATCGCCCGGGCCGACTATCGAAGTGGTCGAGGGTGATCGAGTGCGTATTTTTGTCACCAACCGGTTACCTGAACACACGAGCGTTCACTGGCATGGCCAGCGTTTGCCAAATGGAATGGATGGTGTATCCGGACTGACTCAAAAGGCTATCCAGCCTGGCAAAACCTTTGTTTATGAGTTTGTGGCGCAAAGGCCGGGGACCTTCATGTATCACCCGCATGCCGATGAGATGACACAGATGGCAATGGGCATGATGGGCTTTTGGGTGACGCATCCGAAAGCCAAACATCCGTTGATTGAGACGGTAGATCGAGATTTTTGTTTCTTGCTCAATGCGTATGACATTGATCCGGGCAGCTACACGCCCAAAACAATGACTATGCTGTATTTCAATTTATGGTCATGGAATAGCCGAATTTTCCCCGGCATTGATGCGCTGAATGTTCGCTTGAATGACAAGGTGCGCATTCGTATGGGTAATCTGACGATGACGAATCATCCGATTCACCTGCATGGTCATGAGTTTATGGTGACGGGGACCGATGGGGGTGCGATTCCTAAGACTGCACGCTGGCCTGAAGTCACCACTGATATTGCCGTAGGCCAGATGCGACAAATCGAATTTATTGCGGCGGCAGAGGGTGATTGGGCTTTGCATTGCCACAAGAGCCATCACACCATGAATGCGATGGGCCACAATGTGCCCACTATGATAGGTGTGGATCAGGATGGTGTGGCTGAAAAAATATCCAACCTGATTCCAGACTACATGGTGATGGGTGAGAACGGCATGGCCGACATGACCGAGATGCCTGCCGCTGCCAGAAAACACCCTGACCATGATGGGTGGTGAGGGACCTTTCGGTTCTGTTGAAATGGGCGGGATGTTCAGTGTGCTGAAAGTGCGCAAACACCAAAAGCCTGGTGACTATACTGATTCTGGTTGGTTTAAACACCCGCAAGGCACGGTTGCGCATGAGGTTGCAGAAAAGCTATCTGAACCGGCACGCAGCTCATCTGGCAGCGGGCAATCCATGCCACGCGCTCAGAAAAATGCGGCAGATGTCGAGGTTCAGGTGCGTAAACCTGCGGCTGGCAGTGGCCATGGCGGGCATTAGGCGTAATCGTTAAGCAGCGAGTGGTAATGTCCGAGCTTTTTACGCGTTTCGGATACACTCATCCGGCACGCTGAGTGAATGTCCGCAATTGTTTTGGGTAACTTGGGACTGAAACGCAGGGTGACTTGGACTGAAACGCAGGGTGACTTTTAACTTAATTCAAGGGGAGTATCTAAATGATTATTGCTGTGCTGTGTGTGGCGTTATTAGGTTTTCTGGTGGTTGGTCTTGGCTTCGTTGTTTCGATGACACGCGGGTCAACCAAAACGATGTACGGTTACAACGTCGATCCGGCTGACCGGTTATATAAGGCGGTTCGTGCGCATGGCAACACCACGGAATATGTGCCGATACTTGCAGTGCTGATTTTGACGCTGGGTATGCTCAACCCCGCCCCATGGATGATGTGGTCCATGGGCCTGGTTACGCTGTCACGTTATATCTTCGTGTTTGGTATTGTTTTGCCGCCCAGCATGGCACAGCCGAGTAAATTGCGCTTTATCGGCTCTTTGGGCACATACTTGTTCGGCATTGCGCTATGTATTGGGCTGTTAATGAAAGTTTACCCAGCCTTGATGGCAATGCAGCAAGTTCAGTAAATAGGGTCAAGTAGTTCATTCGCCAAAAATCAGATTTTCCGGTGGATTGAACAGGGAGGCGAAGAGGCCATGCAGGCTATAATTCGCCTCCCTGATTTTTGCTGACACCTTGTTCCTGCCATGGCTGAATTCCTTGCGCTGCGCGGCAATGCCGCTTTTTCGGCTTCCCGACTTGCTCGTTTGCAGCAGTCTTTAAAGAAGGTCAGCCCCAAGCTCACTTTAGCCGCAGAGCACTGGTATTTCATTGCGCTATCTGCGTCGCTTGATGCGGCCGAAACAGCGCGCTTGAAAGAGTTGTTGGGCATTCATGCCACAACTGATCAGCCAAACGGGCAGCCTGCGGATACAGTGGGTACGCTGCAATTAGTCACGCCACGCCTGGGCACCATTTCACCGTGGAGCACCAAGGCGACAGACATCGCACGGAATTGCGGGTTTTCTCAAGTGCAGCGTATCGAGCGCGGCACGGCGTTTTATGTCGGCGGGGTGAAAGACGAAAAGTTATGCGTAGCGGTATCCAGCCGGACGGTGCTGGCGATACGCCCCGAAGGAAGTGCCCTTGCGGTGCAGCGCGGTTTGCATGATCGGATGACAGAATCCGTTTTGGCGACACTGGAAGAAGCTCAAGCCCTGTTTCATGAAACATCACCGCAACCACTCACGATCGTCAACACGATCACCGGTGGCCGGGATGCGCTGGTGGCGGCTAATTCATCCCTCGGCCTGGCCTTGTCCGAGGATGAAATTGAATACTTGCTGGATAACTTTGCCAAGCTGGGCCGCAATCCGACCGATGTTGAGCTGATGATGTTTGCTCAGGCAAATTCCGAACATTGCCGGCACAAGATTTTCAATGCGACATGGACGGTGGATGGCGAAGCACAACCATTGTCCCTCTTTGGCATGATACGCGAAACGCATAAGGCCAATCCAGCGGGCACGATTGTGGCGTATTCCGATAACTCGTCTATTCTTGAAGGCGCATCCATTCGTCGCTTCATGCCGCAGGCTGATGGCAGTTATATCTGGCGCGAAGAATTGACGCATTTTCTGGTCAAGGTTGAAACGCATAATCATCCCACAGCCATTTCGCCTTTTCCGGGCGCGGCAACCGGCTCGGGCGGTGAAATTCGTGACGAAGGCGCGACCGGTCGCGGCTCAAAACCCAAAGCGGGGCTGGCGGGTTTTTCGGTGTCTGATTTGTGCATCCCCGGCTATCACCAGCCGTGGGAATCGGGCTATGGCAAGCCGGATCGTATCGCTTCCGCACTGGACATCATGATCGAAGGCCCGCTGGGTGCGGCAGCTTTTAACAATGAATTCGGCAGGCCCAATCTGGCAGGATATTTCCGCACCTTCGAGCAACAGTTTGGCAACGAAGTGCGGGGCTACCACAAGCCCATCATGCTGGCTGGCGGTGTGGGCAACATTGCTGACCGGGATGCGTTCAAAATCCAGTTTCCGGCGGGCACTTTGCTCATTCAACTGGGCGGCCCGGGCATGCTGATCGGGCTGGGTGGCGGGGCGGCATCGTCTATGGCTACTGGCAGCAACTCGGCGGATCTTGATTTTGCTTCGGTACAGCGGGGCAACCCGGAAATGCAGCGGCGGGCACAGGAAGTCATCGACCGATGCTGGCAAATGGGCGAAGACAATCCTGTGCTGGCGATCCATGATGTGGGCGCAGGGGGCTTATCCAATGCGCTGCCTGAGCTGGCGCATGATGCCGACTGTGGTGCGGTATTTGATCTGCGCGCGGTGCAAACTGAAGCGCCGGGCATGAGCCCGCGCGAAATCTGGAGCAATGAAGCGCAAGAACGTTATGTGCTGGCCGTGGCTCCAGCGCGGCTGGATGAATTCCGCGCGATGTGCGAGCGTGAGCGCTGCCCGTTTGCCGTGCTCGGCGTGGCCACCAAAGATGGCCATCTGGCCGTGACAGATGCGCATTTTAATAATCGCCCTGTGGATATGCCGTTGGAAGTGCTGCTCGGCAAGCCCCCGCGCATGCATCGCGAGGCCAGCCGTCATGTGGTGCATATGCCCGCTCTGGATCTGGCAGCGATTGATCTGGCGGAAGCCGCA
>JAYTIQ010000181.1:0-6316 GCA_043731705.1 Rugosibacter sp. | reverse complement strand
GTATTAAAAAACACCCGCACCACATTGTCTTTGCCACGTACAATCAACAAGGGTACTCGGCCTAGATCAAATGTTTTGAAGTCGCCAATGTTTGGTACTTCGGCAGTATGGCCAACAGCATGCCAGCAGTCACCGTAAAAAATCTTCTTGAGCTCTTCTTCAAACAAGGCCGCGTCCCCAAAGATCTCTTTGGGGATCTGGTTTACCTTCGCCGGCCAAATGGCAGGGGATTCCCCAGTGTAATTACCCTGTGGACTGCCTATCGTCGGGTTTCCTATAAATTGTGATGTCATGAAATCTCTCCTCTCCTCTTAAAATAATGTGTTCATGTTGCTATCCAACACGACCGCCGTATCAAGCAACATGTCACGAACACTTAAACGCCAGCCTTGATCTGTTTCGCGCCAGATATCGCGGCGCCCTGCCACAAACTGTTTTTCTTCGCCATCAATGCGGCTGCGATGTATGGTGACAACCGAATAAACCTCGGCTTCATTAGCTTCTGCGCCTTGCCAAATCTCGATATTGTTAATCATGCGGCGCACCATGTTGCGTGGGTCTTCTGCCCACACTAACCCAGACTGCAGGCGACCAATGCGCATTGTCAGCCGCGCCTTGTTTTCATCAAAGATGTAACCGCTGCCAAAAGCCAATGGTGTACTACGGTCTTTACGAAACCGGCGCTCGGTGACCGGCATGCGATAGCGAATATCGTCGGTTAACAAACTCAGCCATTCATCGAAACGTTCTTCATCCAGAATGCGGGCTTCATAAAACAACTGTTGCTGAACAGCCAAATGCTTTTCAACAGCCAGCATAACCCTCGCCTCAAGCGGTTTGGACAGTGCGCTGTTCATCTTTTGTCTCCAGTGGATTCAAATTGTATTGAGGTACTTCTGACCAGGTTTTAGCTTCCATATGCTCCTGCCAGCGACGATAAAAATAACGTTGATTGTGCTCACTCACAATGCCAGAAGCGATATCACCGGGCAAGCCAACACGCTTGCCTGAACGGCCAATCGCCATATTGGTGTACACCGGCATTTGGCCTGTGCGCCAGCCGCGCGACTGCGACGTGCACGAGGCCAGATTATCGCCATCATCATTGTCAAACAAGCCAGCCGGGCCAAAGGTGAGCAGCACGTTATCCAGAATCTGCTGTTTTAATTCATCAGGCATGTTTTTCTCGACAATGGCCCAGGTCCACATTTCAATCTTGCCGGGGCCTTTGGGGTGATACACACGGAACCAGTTAAGCCCTGGCAAGAATTGCAAACTGGGGAACACGGTCAGGTTCAATTGAGAACCCCACAGCTGCTCACCACGGAGCTTGCCCAGACGGGCAACAACTTTGGCACGATTCTCAGTCAAATATTTCAGCGCCAAGGAAGGATCTGGGTAAAAGGCATAGCCTGAGACACCATCAAGCGAAGCCAATACCGAATTACCATTCAGGCCTGCTACAGACATGCCGCCTTCCAGATCAACACCGGTATTACCCACGGTAAAACCAGAAAGGTCACCACTTTGAGTCGCTTTCATGGCACCAGCGTGCGACCAGCCCAAGTGATAGCCATCACCGCAGACGTTCTCAACCGGGAGCTTCCAATTGGTATGCAAAATCACTTTTTGCGTCGCGCCGATCAACTCTGTTCCCTCGGGGAAGGCATCCAGAGCAGCATCAAGATACCAGCGCATATCGCCCAGGTAGTCTTCCAACGCAGGCGCGTCTTTGTCGAAACAACCGAAGATCAATCCACGGTAGGATGCAACCCGCTCCACAGGCACCAAATGGAACTGATCCTTGTCTATTTCATTGAAATAGACTTCACGCTCGAGTGGCACAGTAGCCAAGCTGCCATCGATCCCAAAAGCCCAGCCGTGATAGTTGCAAGCAAAGGCACGCGCATTGCCCCGATCCGCACGTACTAGCCGATTACCTCGATGCGTACAGCTATTCAAGAAGGCCTTGATGCTCATGTCTTCCTGGCGAATCAGCAGCACATCGTCTTCACCCATATAGGTGCGAAAAAAATCACCCGGCTTGGCTATCTGGGATTCATGCGCCAGAAACAGCCAGCAACGACCAAAAATCCGTTCCATTTCTTGCTCGTAAATAGCTTGATCGGAATAAATTTTCCGCCGTTGAGCACCCGTTTTTTGGTCTATCAATCCATCTAGCTTATTCATTCCAGCTCCTTATTATGTATCCAACTTATCAATCCGCCTTGGCTTAGGGAATGAATCCCAGCTTGTCAAAAATACGCTTGCCGCGACGACCGGTGTGAATGATTTCACCGGTAATATGCGCTGCATCGTCCGACGCTAAAAAGGTGATCACTCCCGCTTGTTGTTCGGCAGTAGACCACGGCGTGAGCAGTTCCTCATCTTTTAACAACATCATGAATTGCTCTTGCCATTGTTGATCTTGCGCCGTGACAGGCTGCACGTTACGTTGTGTCTTGCGCTCCGGTGCTGAGGTGCCGCCAGGTGCGACGCAATTCACGCGAATGCCAAAACCAGCGACTTCAACCGCCAGTGCGGTGGTCAATGCTTCCACCGCGCCTTTGGATGCCGAATACGGAATTCGATATTCACCTTCGACCGCATTTGAACTGACATTGACAATTACCCCACCCGTTTCACGCATGACAGGAATCACCGCACGCGCGCACCACATCGTGGGCCAGAAGGAGCGATTAACTTCCGTACGAATTTCATCCTCGGTGTAATGCCAAAAGGGCTTCATCCAGATCGTGCCGCCAACGTTATTGACCAGGATATGAATCGCCCCAAAAGCCTGTTTCGCTTGTTGCATGGTTGCCTCAGCCTGGGTATACACACTCAAGTCACCCACCGCAGCAATTGCCTCGATGCCTTCGGCCTTGAGTGCTGCGACCGCTTCTGCCGCAGGACCTGCCGAAAAGTCGGCGATGACAATACGGCAACCTTCGCGCCCCATGCGTTGTGCTGCAGCAAAACCGATGCCCTGCGCCGCCCCGGTAATTACCGCTACCTTGCCGGCAAATCGACCTGCACTTCCATTATCAACATTACTGATAGTCACGTGCTCTTCCTTGTATGTTATTGATTTTATTTAATGCCCATAAAACATCACAGGCTGCTACTGTCAATAGCCAACGAGCCAAAAAAATTAACAGGGCAAATACTTTTTATACTCTAGTCCCTTCTGCCCCGATGGTCAATAATTGAGTCAATTATTTATTCACGTATCTGGTAAATATTTGCTGGATAATCATCGAAATTCAATCGACATCAGTTCATGCTTAGTTATATACGTGTCGCATTTCGCAGGAAAATTCAAGAATAACTCTACGCCATACGCACCATGCCCACCTCCGATCCAAGCTATGCCATGTTGCAAGCCTTTGCCACCAGCCTGGGGATTGGTCTCCTCATCGGCCTTGAGCGAGAGCGCCAACCCGGCGTCAAAGCGGGTGTGCGCACCTTTGCCCTGGTTTGCTTGCTGGGTTGTCTGGCCGCGCTGCTCACACAGACTACTGGCAATAGCTGGATTCTGGCGACTGGATTCATCAGCGTGGCAGCCATGATGATTACAGCGCTCGCCACGGATCCACTGGAGAACGGCGATCCAGGTACTACCTCGGTAGTCGCCTTGCTGGTGTGCTATGCATTAGGTGCCATTGTCTGGTACGGCCATGCATCACTCGCTGTCATGCTGGGCATCACCACCACCGTACTACTGTATTTCAAACATCAATTGCATGACATGACCCAGCGCCTGACGCCTACGGATATTTTGTCCATGCTGCAGTTTGGCGTGTTGTCACTGGTAATTTTACCTCTCCTGCCCAATCAGGATTTCGGCCCTTACCTTGCCCTCAATCCACACCATATCTGGTGGATGGTTGTGCTCATTTCTGGCGTCTCACTGGCCGGGTATACCGCATTGCGTTTAGTCGGTACGCGTCACGGTGCCATATTGCTGGGTATTTTTGGCGGGTTGGTTTCTTCTACTGCTACAACTGTTATTTTCTCGCGACATGCGCGCCAAAAAGCAGCACTGGTGCCCGTTGCCGGAGTGGTTGTGCTGCTTGCCACACTAGTAGTGATGTTACGTATTGGTTTTGTTGCCTCTCTCATCGCACCACCCCTCATCGCCTCACTGGCGCGCGTACTGGGCAGCGGCCTTTTGCTGGGATTGCTGGCGGCATTGTGGGTCTGGCGACAACACCGTGACGGCAACGAAGCATTGCCGATGCCGGAAATCAACAACCCGACGGAAATCAAAACCGCACTGACTTTTGGCGCGCTCTATGCGCTGATCCTTGTACTGTCGGCCTGGTTAAAGGATATTGCCGGTAGCCAGGGCCTGTACCTGCTGGCCTTGATTTCCGGGTTAACCGATGTGGATGCCATCACGCTCTCGGCGTTGCGTCTCTTCGGCATAGCACAACTCACTAAAGATCAGGCAGTAACGACGATCACGCTGGCCCTGCTATCCAATCTGGTATTTAAAAGCGGGCTCATTGTGGTGCTCGGAGGCAGCGCACTGGCTCGTCGCACCTTGTTCGGCATGCTGGCTGTTGCTGGCGGATTGATCATCGGCCTGCTGTACTTTGTTTAATCGCCGTTAATGACTGCTGACAGTCGGTGCGTATAATTCCGCGTTTTTCCGCCGCCTGTGCTGCCTGATGGTTTTTGCCTTGAATTCCCTGCTATCACTGCCGGCACAACCCAAGCCGGGCCACCGTCTCGATTTGCCATCATTATCCGCTTCGATCGATGCCCTCGCCCTGGCCCAGTTGGCCCGCCCAGGGCAGCTGCTGACAGTGATCACGGCCAGCCCATTAGAAGCGCAGCGGCTGGTTGAAGAAATTGCCTGGTTTGCACCCCAGCTACGCGCCCACCTGTTACCGGATTGGGAAACCCTGCCATATGACCATTTTTCGCCGCACCAGGATTTAGTCTCGGAACGGCTGGCTACGTTGCACGCCGTCTCGCGCAACGAATGCGATGTGCTCATTACTGCCGCATCCACCGCGATTACTCGGCTGGCTCCGCCCTCGTTTTTGGCCGGGCATACTTTTTTCATGAAAAAAGGCGAGCGGCTGGATATTGACAAACTGCGTGCCCAACTCACCCTCGCCGGTTATGCCCATGTCACGCAAGTGGTAGCCGCTGGCGAATACAGCGTGCGCGGCGGGCTGATTGATCTTTTCCCGATGGGCACGCCCTTGCCCTATCGCATCGAATTATTCGACGATGAGATTGAAACCTTGCGCAGCTTTGATGTCGATACGCAACGCACCTTGTATCCCGTGCCTGACATTCGCCTGCTGCCCGCGCGGGAATTTCCCGCCGGGGATGTCGGTCGCACCATTTTCCGCCAGCGCTTTCGCGAAACCTTTGAAGGCGATGCGTCGCGCATCAGTTTGTATAAAGATGTCTCAAACGGCATTTTTCCAGCAGGCATTGAATATTACCTGCCGCTGTTTTTTGATACTACCGCTACCTTGTTCGACTACCTGCCCGCCGAGGCACAGTTGGTGTTGCATGGCGATGTCACAGGTGCGATTGCTGAATTCTGGGCAGACACTAATAGCCGCTACAAAATGCTGGGTGGTGATCGCAGTCGTCCGGTATTGCCACCGCAAGCGTTATTTTTACGCGACGAAGAATTCTTCATTGCCGCCAACGCCTGGCCGCAGTGGACGCTAAAGCCACAAAAAGTCGGCGCTGATGAAGCAACTGCG
Source organism: Rugosibacter sp. (assembly GCA_043731705.1). Lineage (GTDB taxonomy): Bacteria > Pseudomonadota > Gammaproteobacteria > Burkholderiales > Rhodocyclaceae > Rugosibacter. The sequence goes on along the minus strand of JAYTIQ010000181.1, from coordinate 578 downwards.
CTACAAGGCGGTCAAGCAAGAAACGCTTTCCTCGCCGTAGCGGATGGTGATACGCCGCAAAGCCTTGAGTCTGTTTCTGGAAAGTACCCTTTGGATGCGGCGTCAGCAACTAATACACACCATCAGCTGCCGCCATTAGCCGTCGATCGCAAAGCAGACGATCCGGTCGCATACCTGCGCAGTTTTCTCGCCAATCAACCGCGCCGCGTGCTGTTGCTGACTGAATCCCCCGGTCGCCGTGAAACGCTGCACGATTATCTGGTCACACATCATTTAAGTGCCACCACATGCGCTGACTTTGCCGAATTTTTACTCAGCGATCACCCGCTCATGTTATGCGTGGGGCCGCTCTCGGGCGGCTTTTTGCTCGATGAGCTTGCCCTCATCACCGAGAACGAACTGTATGCCGCCACAGCGCGGCCGCGCAGCCGCCGCAGCGAAGCGCGACGGGCTAATCTCGAAGGCTGGCTGCGCGACCTCTCCGAGCTCACCATTGGCGACCCCGTAGTGCATGAGCAGCATGGCATCGGCCGCTATCTTGGCCTGGTGCATATGGATTTAGGCGAGGGCAACACCGA
>JAYTIQ010000180.1:0-8513 GCA_043731705.1 Rugosibacter sp. | reverse complement strand
TAGCCATCAGCCAAACCCATCTCAATGCTTTTTGCTCCGCTCCACATCAAACCGGAAAACATCTCAGGCGTTTCTTTCAAGCGCTGACCTCGCCCACGCCTGACAACATCAATAAACTGGGCATGAATTTCGCCCAGCATTTTGAGTGCATATTCTTTATGCTGTGGCGTCTGGGGTGAGAAAGGATCCAGAAATCCCTTGTTCTCTCCAGCCGTGAGCAAGCGTCGCTCCACACCCAGCTTGTCCATGGTGCCGGTAAATCCAAATCCATCCATCAATACGCCGATTGAGCCCACAATGCTGGCTTTATCAACAAAAATTTTGTCCGCAGCAACAGCAACATAATAGCCACCAGAAGCGCACACATCTTCAACCACCACATAAACCGGAATCGTCGGATGCAAGCGCCGCAACCGATGAATTTCATCGTTCATCATGCCAGCCTGTACGGGGCTGCCACCAGGACTATTAATGCGCAAAATAACACCTGCGGTATGCTTGTTTTCATACACCTCTTTTAAAGCACTACCCAGGTTTTCCGCACTCGCATCACTGCTATCAATAACACCGGTCACATTGACTAATGCAGTAATTTTCTGGCCATCAGCGAAGCGTTCGGTTTGCCCCCAGTCAATGACAAAAGCAAGAATCAATGAGAGGTAAGCCAAGCCCAGGAACTTAAAGAAAATACCCCAGCGCCGACTGCGCCGTTGCTCAGTAATCGCCGCCAAAGCGACATTCTCAAGCGCTTTGCGCTCCCACCGATCATCTTCGGGGGTTTTTCCGGAATCATTGTCGATTTGCTGCATTTTCAAACTCCCTCACCTAAAACATTTTTCAAGATTCGATACTTTCTTCACGCAATGCATCCGCCCAACAGTTTGGCGTCTCAAACAAGCGTATCCGCTCCAGGCGAATGTGATTGCCAAACATGCTGTGGTAAATCGGATCAAGTATGGCAAACGCAGTTCGAGCAAGGTTTTCAGCTGTTGGCACGGTATCCATCATCACCGTTTTATGATTAGGCAGTGTGGCTAAAAATGCAGCGACGGCATGATCTTCCCGCCACACCAAAAACGCGTGATCCCATGCATCCACCACGTGCACTTTAGCCAGCGTTTTGACATCGGAAAAATCCATCACCATGCCATTATCAGACCGTCCAGGCACATTAATCACTTGGCCAACCAAAGTAATCTCAATAGCATACCGATGCCCATGTAGGTGGCGACATTGGCTTTTGTGATCCGGAATCCGATGGCCTGCATCAAATTCTAAGCGGCGAGTAATTTGCATGGGGGAAAGTGACAAATAAAGTACGCGACATGTGGCAAAGGCTGCATTATAGTGACCCTAGTCGCCGTATCGCCAGCGCCGACTTTTTAAATCACGCCATGCATAGAATTTTACTCAAGACAGACAATCACGCTCGTGACAGCACAGGCATGCGCTATGTGTACCCTGTGCTCTCACGTCGGGCAGGGGGCCTATCCATAGGCATTAACCTCAACCCCAATAACGCCTGTAATTGGCGTTGCATCTATTGCCAAGTCCCCAATTTAACCCGCGGTGGCCCACCACCTATTGATCTGGCTTTGCTGGAGCAAGAACTGACAACACTTCTCGGCTCCATTGCAGACGGCAGTTTGATCATTGATCATGACGCACAATCTCATGGCTTACCCACATTACGTGACATCGCTTTTTCCGGCAATGGCGAACCCACCAGTGCGGCAGAATTTCCCCTGGCGGTTGCGCTCGTGCGCAACATATTGCAGGCTCATGGGCTGGATCAGCAAGTTATGTTGCGCCTGATAACCAATGGCAGCCTGCTGGATCGCCGCAACGTCCAAGCCGGAATAGAGAACATTGGCAACGCATCAGGTGAAGTATGGTTCAAAGTGGATAGTGCTAGCACGGCTTCCCTCGCGCTCATCAATGGAACCCACATAAAGACTGAAACTGTCTCGCGGCGGCTTGCACGCTGCGCAGCCTTGGCGCCCACCTGGGTACAAACCTGCCTGTTTAAGCTGGATAACACTTTACCTGCAGAAGATGAAATCACGCGTTATCTTGCTTTACTCGCGCCCCTCGCAACACAACTCAAAGGCGTTCATTTGTACAGTTTAGCCAGGCCTTCGCTGCAAAAAGAAGCACCTAGATTAGCGCGTCTTGATACGGAGTATCTCGAAAATATCGCGCAGAAAATTCGGCACCTTGGACTTATTGTCCAAGTAAACTCTTAGCCTAACTTTTAGGCTGAACACTTCGCCCAACCCCTGCGCCCAACCCCTGCGCCACATCAACGTAAGCGCTTTGCTTCAGCGGTCTATCCTAGCCGCCTTTTTTCGCAGCTGCTGCTGCAGCTTTAGCTTCTTTTTTTAGCTCTTTCAAAAAAGCAGGCTTACTGGCGCGCAAATACTCAATAACCTCAAAATCTTCACGTTTAATTTTTTGTATATCAATGTTCTCGACATACATCAGGTGTACGAGCTGCTGAACCGGGCGCGGCATTCTGCGTCCATTCTCGTAGCGTGAACCACCACTCTGAGTAACACCCAGCCGAGCCCAGAATTGCTGTTGGTTTAAACCCAGTTTTTGGCGGATGGCGGAAGTATCTATTGATGTGCTTTTTTCTTTCATTTTCGAACTCCTTAGAAAAAATGATCAACTGGTTGTTAAGGCAACCTTTTAATTTGCATAGCATACACCCGAGGATACTCAAACGTATTACGCTCAGAAAAATTTACTGGCAAAGCCTTCAGGCAGGTGATGATTAATCACTAGCGATATACCCTTCCTGCCTTGTCTGGTAGAATTCGATCCCTCGTTGGAAGCGTGGCAGAGTGGTCGATTGCACTAGTCTTGAAAACTAGCAAAGGGAAACCTTTCGTGAGTTCGAATCTCACCGCTTCCGCCAATTATCGTTCGAGTGTCCAATTTCTGGGTATGCTTGATTGTCGCTCTCGGCTTCTCGATCCATAATGATCCCGATAAGCTCCTCCCCAACCGATCATGACCTTAACCAAAAAGGGTGCCTGTGATTACACCTGAAACCGGTTTCGCTGCCATCAATGGCATCCACGTCCACTTTGAGCAAGCGGGATCAGGTGTTCCGCTCATTCTCCTGCATGGGCTCGGCTTGAATCTGCACATGTGGGATGATCAGTTCACTCGGTTTGCTGCACACTATCGCGTCATTCGTTACGATCTTCGTGGATTTGGGCTATCGCTTCCACTTACCCCAACCCCTTTCTCGCATGCAGAAGATCTCAAGGCCTTGCTCGACTATTTCCAAATTGAACGCGCTCATGTCCTGGGTTTGTCTCTCGGTGGAAGAGTCGCGCTCGACTTCTCGTTGATGTACCCAGACTCTCTGGATCGCTTGGTACTTGTCGATCCAGCACTGGGAGGCTACCGTTTCTCTAAAGAATGGCTTGGTTTAATGGCGGCCATACTGCAACATGGGGAAAACGGCGATATCGTGGCGGCAAAGCATTTATGGCTTTCCCATCCGTTGTTCGCGCCGATAAGATCACAAGCGCAAAGTCGGCAACAATTTGAGCATATTGTAGCCAATGATCCCGGCTGGCATTGGCTTAATCAGGGTTTTGAACAACCCCTCAGCCCATCTGCCGCGAAACGGTTGCAAGACATTAATGCACCTACCCTGATCGTTATTGGCGAACTCGATCTGCCTGACCTGCACGAGATTGCGAATCTTTTACATAAGAATATTCCGCACGCCGAAAAAATTGATCTTATGGGTGTAGGTCATATGGCAAACATGGAAGCACCAGAGCAATTTAATGAGATCGCTTTAAATTTTCTCTCTGAAAAATAATACGATTTCCCATGTTGGTAGCTCCTTCTTAAAACTAATTAGTTAGCTAGCCCACTTTGGGCAAGTGTTGCAAAGATGTCCGGATAGCATCCTCTGCATATACATGGTCTTCCAGTTCGCCATCAAAATAGCGATCATAGGCCGCCATATCAAAATGGCCGTGCCCCGTAAGATTCACAAAAATCGTCTTTGCTTCACCGCTGGCTTTACATAAAAGGGCTTCGTCAATTGCGGCTCGGATAGCGTGATTTGATTCCGGTGCCGGAATAATACCTTCAGCACGGGCAAACATCACCCCAGCCTCAAAGGTTGCTAATTGCGGCACAGCGATGGCCTCAATGAGACCTTCATGATAAAGCTGTGAAACCAGAGGCGAATCTCCGTGATAGCGTAATCCACCGGCGTGAATGCCAGGGGGAATAAAATCATGACCCAGCGTGTACATCTTCATGATGGGTGTAAAACCAGAGGCATCGCCATAATCATAGGCATAAGTGCCTTTGGTCAATGTGGGACACGAAGCGGGCTCAACTGCTACAAGACGCACTTGCTTGCCTTTGTATCCACCGGCCGCATTATCAGCAAAAAACGGAAACGCAGCGCCAGCGAATGATGAACCGCCGCCACAAGGCGCGAAAACCACATCGGGCCAGTCACCGGTGAGCGCAAATTGTTTTTTCGCTTCCAGGCCGATGATTGTTTGATGTAAAGCCACATGATTGAGCACCGAGCCTAGTGCGTAGTTGGTATCCGCACGCGAGGCCGCTTCTTCGACTGCCTCAGAGATCGCGATTCCCAGCGAACCAGGATTCTCCGGGTCTTTAGCCAAAAAATCGCGGCCTGTTTGCGTAAGATTCGAAGGGCTTGCAATTACCTCCGCGCCCCAGGTACGCATCATCGAACGACGAAAAGGTTTTTGCTGATAACTCACTTTGACCATGAAAACACGCACTTCAATACCAAACATCTGGCCTGCAAATGCAATGGAAGAACCCCATTGACCTGCACCCGTCTCAGTTGTCAGGCGGCGAATACCCGCTTCACGGTTGTAATAGGCCTGTGCAACGGCAGTATTCGGCTTATGCGATCCAGCTGACGATACACCTTCATTCTTGTAATAAATTTTCGCGGGCGTACCCAACATTTCTTCCAGCCGTTTCGCCCGAATCAGCGGCGTAGGGCGCCACAAGCGGTAAATTTCACGCACGGGCTCCGGTATCGGAATCCATCGCGCAGAAGACATCTCTTGTTCAAGCAAAGCCATTGGGAAAATAGCCGCCATTTTTTCCAAGGGAACTGGCTTGTTATCCGGCCCCAACGTCGGCGCAGGAGAATGTGGCATATCCGCAACGACGTTGTACCAATGGGTAGGTATTTCGGATTGGTCCAGCATGAAGCGCAGTGGTTCCATACATTCTCCTGACTAGTGACGGGAAAACAAACAGACTCGGGGTGTTTTTATCCGACGGCAAATACGCCTGTGGCGCGCAACAGCACGCCACAGGCGTATTTCTTGTCCAAGATTATCCAGTAAAACTGAATTAACTGATAGCCTCAGCAATCGCACGCCCGACATCCTGCGTTGATGCTTTTCCACCTAAGTCCGGGGTTTTCGGACCGTCTTGAAGCACGGTTTCGATCGCCCGCACAACAGACTCAGCCGCTTCAGTGTGGCCCAAGTGATCAAGCATCATGGCACCGGACCAAATCATGCCAATCGGGTTGGCGATATTACGGCCATAAATGTCAGGCGCAGAACCATGCACGGGTTCAAACATCGAGGGGTAAAGCCGCTCAGGATTCAAATTGGCTGAAGGCGCAATAGCGATCGTGCCGGTACAGGCAGGACCCAAATCAGACAAAATATCGCCAAAAAGATTAGAGCCAACAACGACATCAAAGCGATCTGGAAAGCGAACAAAATGTGCTGTCAAGATATCAATATGGTATTGATCCGTCTTCACATCAGGATAATCTGCCGCTACTGCCCGAAAGCGCTCATCCCAAAACGGCATGGTGATTGAAATACCATTGGATTTAGTAGCCGAAGTGAGATGTTTGCGCGCACGCCGACGAGTCAGCTCAAAGGCATAGCGCATGATGCGGTCCGTTCCGTGGCGTGAAAATATGCTTTCCTGCACAGCGATTTCGCGCTCAGTGCCTTCAAACATTCGGCCACCAGCTGAAGAATATTCGCCTTCCGAGTTTTCACGCACGATGATGAAATCAATATCACCCACCTTGCGATTTGCCAGCGGAGAAGCAACACCTGGCATGAGTCGCACCGGCCGTATGTTGGCGTATTGATCAAATTCACGACGAATCTTGATCAATAAACCCCAGAGCGAAATATGGTCCGGCACGAGTGATGGCAAACCCACCGCGCCAAGATAAACCGCGTCATGGTGGCGAATTTGCTGCAAGCCATCTGCAGGCATCATGCTGCCGTGTTTCACATAGTAATCGCAACTCCAGGGAAGCTCGTCATACTCAAGCGCAAAGCCATAGCGTAAGGCAACAGCATCCAGCACGCGTTGCCCTTCCGGCATCACTTCCTTACCAATGCCATCGCCTGCAATGACTGCAATTTTGTGCTTTTTCATCATCAGTATTTTCTCTTCAGCGCGTTATTTTGCGTAAGTATCCAGCACGCTCAGTATTCGATCAACGGCCACTAGCGTTGGCACTTGCACGCCAAACTCATGCGCTTTTTCAATAATCGGCTTAAGAATCCAGGGCGCTTCCGACTTGCGGTGATGCAACACATCATCATGCATCGATGTGCGGCTACGAATGCCTTTAGCTTGCAGCTGCTGCGCCATGGTCATTAACGAATCACAAGCATCATCAAAACTTTTTGCTTCGTGAATCTCTTTTAATCGGGACAACGGAGCATAAAAGTTTTGTGGGGTATAACCCATCCGGGTATACACGGAAAGAATCTCATAGCCAAGCGTGACGTAATGCTCTGCCCCCGCCCTCAGCACTGCGCCTTCGTTAAAAGTCAGCTCAGGATTGCCTGGCAATGTGCTTGCAGACCAGGCAGAGGCGTTACATATCTGGCAAAGCTTTTCCCACAATACCTGGCGAATGCAGGTGACTGCTTTCGATGGCAAACCGGCTTTGCTCATTGCCTCAACCAGTTTTTCAGCCCGCAGACTCACGGTACCATCCAGCTCACCCGCATAAAAAGTAGTGGTGGCGGTAATGTGATTCAAGACGATGCCCGGTGCCTCCAACGTCCCCCCTTCAATAATGGAAACACCCAGAACTTTTGCCGCACCTGCCCATTCAGCTAACAAACTTTCTTTGACAATATTGTTTTGCAAAGAAACAACCGTCGCGCAACGATCTTTCAGGCGAATGGCATCGTTAAGGGCTTGCGCGGTGTCTTTAGACTTAACTGCGAGCATGAAATAGTCAAACTCACCTAGTGCCTGATCTGGATGAGTAACAACTGTCAGGTTTTCCTTGACCAGATGCTCTCCGCGACGCTGCCCATGTATCCGTAAACCATTTTTCTGGATAGCCTCTGCATGAGAAGGGCGCGCAATCAGGGTGATATCAACACCTGCCTCTGCAAGATATCCGCCAACGACAGAGCCAAGTCCTCCACCACCTAGAATACATAGCCTCATGACACGCCCCTAGTCGAATTAAGCGACGCCAAGTTCGCGCAGTTTTGCCGCAACTTGCTCGAACCGCTCCCTGCTGGGGCTGCGCACTGGCGGAATCACCGGGCCGGCTTTTAGGCCAATGGCTTCATACCAGGCTTTCAGCGTGCCAAGTGCACCAGCGTAAGTGGCTGTGGCCGCAATGGTCCACAAAAACTCTTCTTCATAATAAGTACGCACACCATCCAGCGCAAGCCATGCTTGGCGCGCTTCCTCATGCTTGCCTTCAGCCGACAAACGCACGTAGTCTTTAACCAAATGACGTTTTTTGCCATACAGCATGTAGGAAAGCTCGCCCCACAACACTTGACCACCTACGCGTTGTTCATCCAGCAACCAGTACTCAGAAGGCTCCATCACGATAAAGTCAGAACGCATGTGGCGGCGCATCCGTAACGTGACAGCACGATTAAGTTCACCTTGTTTAGCGCCAATCACCGTATCCAGATCAGCTAGTCGATTCATTAAATCCAAGCCCATCACTTTGCCGGAAACAGGGGTGCGATAGAGGCAAACAGCGAGATCAGAACGATCCGTCACATACTTGAACCAATCAAAAATTTCGTCATCCGTACGTAACTGGATGACGGGGTTGATCACCTCGGCACCGTTGTAGCCGAGCTTTTCAACAAACGCCATTTTCTCAACAGCAACACACGCTTCCGGGTCAAGAATGATGGTCCATAAATCCATCCGGTCTTTGACGGCATCAGCAACTACCTCATGGTAACGATTCCACTCGGCTGGCTTGACATTCCAGCACTCTGAAATAAAACCACCAACGACGAGGCCATCAATCCCCATATCCACATATTTTTCAATGTTTTCACGAATGCCTGCTTCGTCAAACTTAAAGTCTGGTGTGACAGGTGTTAAAGGGCACATGTAAAGCCCGCGTACTTTATTCAGCGCCCATTGTTTTGCTTCTTTGCGTGTAAATTCCATTACGACTCTCCTCTGTTAAAAAATTTCGGCTTCTTCATTGGCCGAAAATA
>JAYTIQ010000179.1:0-36363 GCA_043731705.1 Rugosibacter sp. | reverse complement strand
CGGATCGCGGTGAAAGTCATTAATCACCTAGGGGATGAGGTAATGAAAGTGTTTCGGGTGTCGTGATGGATGGTGAGAACGCTATGAAAATCGATATGGATAAAGTGCCACAATCCAGCGACAAGGAGACGCCACAATGATTACTCGATTGACCCTGAGCAATTTCAAGAGCGTAGGCGAACAGGTCTACGACTTTACTCAGTTTGACCTACTGGTCGGGCGCAATAACAGTGGCAAGAGCACCGTGCTCCAGGCGCTGGCTATCTGGCAGTTTTGCGTGGACGAATTCCATCGATCCAAGCGTAGCGGCTCCAAGGGCATCCAGGTGGTGCTACCCAATTTCACGGCGTTGCCGGTGCCGGAATTCAACCTGCTGTGGAAGGATAGAGATATACGCCACTCGCCTAATAAAAAACAGGAATACATCCTGATAGGCATTCATGTGGAATGGCAGCGTGCAACGGGCGAGACTGGAACGTTTGGTGTAGATTTACGCTATCACTCGCCACAAACTATTTACGCCATTCCCGGCGGTGGCTGGACGCAGTTTCGCGCCTGTGAACAGAAAGGCGACCTGCCGATAATCGCTTATGTGCCTCCATTTTCTGGCCTTGAGCCAACGGAAAAGGCGCTGGATGTTTCCCCCATCCGCCAGCAGGTCGGCAAAGGCCAGCCTGGTAGCGTGTTGCGTAATTTGTTGTTGCGGGTTTGCCCAGCACCACCTCGTGAGCCGAACGGGCGCATCACCAAAGGCTATACACCCCCTGCGGACTGGCAAGAACTGGCTGGCATTATTGAGCGTTGGTTCTCGGTCAAGATTGGTGAGCCGAAATACGATTCGGCCAAGGATGTTTACATCACTGTCGAGTACCGTGGCAAGCACGGCAAGGACTACGACATCATCGCCGGGGGCAGCGGTTTCCATCAAACGCTGACTTTGCTGGCTTTTCTGTACGGTTATCACCCGACTACCATCTTGCTCGACGAGCCGGATGCCCACCTGCACGTTAATCTGCAACGTGAGATTCTTGATTTCTTCAAGCGGAAGTCCGCAGAGAGAAATACGCAGTTCCTGATCGCCACACATGCAGAGGAGTTCGCTCGCGGCGTGGATGTCAGTCAGATCATTTCCTTGTTGGATCAAATTCCCAAGCGCATCGAGTCCAAGCCTGAAGTGCTACGTGCCATGTCGGAGGTGTCGAACGAGGAGATAACCCGGCTGATAGCATCGCCTTATATCCTCTATGTGGAAGGGGAAAGCGACGAACGCATCTTGCGCGCTTGGGCCGATCAATGCGATGCTCAGGCCGCGATGGACAAAGTCTGTTTCAAATCGATGAACGGCGGCGGCAAGGAAAACATGCACACGCAGGCAAAGGAGCACTTCGCGGCACTGAAGCGGATTGTTCCTAATGTCACGCGCTTGATGTTGTTCGACTATGACGACGATGCGGAATGGCATCCTAAAACCAACAACCTCTCGGTAATTGAATGGAAGCGCAAGAATATCGAAAACTACCTGCTGGTGCCGGATGCCTGGAAACGTGCCGTGCTACGGCAGATGGAATGTAGTGAAGATGATTTGGTTGCGCAGATCACATTGCAGGCAATTGACGCGTTTTTTGCAGACCAAAATTTGACCTTGCCGCCTGGAAAGGCTTGGCGGAGTGTTACCGCAAACGTGTTCAGCGTGGTGGATGGCAAGCGCATTCTGTTCGAGAACGACGATTCTCTTTTCCAGAAATTGCAAAACGGATCGCCTTCCATAAAGCTTATTAGAGAACAGATTGCCATGAGCATGGTAACCGACGAAATTCATGAGGACGTGCATCATTTCATCGGCAAGTTGGTTGCGCTGGCCGGAACTAACTGACTCGACTCGCATGATGAGTGAACGGCATCAATTCCTGATCTACCAAAGCGAAGACCGCTCCACCCGCATCGACGTGATGCTGGAGGCGGAAACCTTTTGGCTGGACCAGAAGCAGTTGACTGAGCTTTTCGGCAAAGCGAAGGGGACGGTCAGCGAGCACAGCAAGCATATTTTTGAAGAAGATGAGCTAAGCCTTGTGGCAACTGTTCGGAATAATCGAACAGTTCAATCCGGGGGAGGTGGTGACGTGGTCCGCGAGGTTGCCGGAAAAGAAACCGTAGTGATGGACTTCGGCATCACCGACTCATATCTATCAATATCTACCAATGTCTACTCGAATTCAGATAGACACGTATATAACTTGCTATAAATCGACTATGAACCTGATCACGAACTCATTTTTTCCGGATGGCTACCGCTGTTCGTTCTACCGAGGCCAGTAGGCAGACGATAAGACGATGGACTTCCGCATCGCCGACAACTTCACCGACAGCCTCGCCAGACTCACCGGCGAGGAACAGAAGCTGGTCAAGACCACGGCCTTCGATCTGCAAATGAACCCGGCTAGTCCGGGGCTGAGTTTCCATAAGCTCGACCGTGCAAAGGACAAAAACTTCTGGTCGGTTCGGGTGGGTAGTGATATCCGGTTGATTGTGCACAAGAGCGCTGCAAGCCTGCTGCTTTGCTACGTGGATCACCACGACAAGGCATATGACTGGGCAGGACGGCGCAAGATGGAAACTCATCCTAAGACGGGTGCCGCGCAGTTGGTGGAGATCCGCGAGACGGTGCAGGAAATCGTGGTTCCGGTGTATGTGCAAACGGAAATGCCCCTCGCGGCAAAAACACATGCCGCGCTCAAGCCGCTCTTTACCGACTCCAGCGACGATGAGTTGCTTGGCTATGGCGTGCCCCCTGAGTGGTTGAACGACGTCAAACAGGCGACAGAAGACACGCTGCTGATTTTGTCTGACCACCTGCCCGCCGAGGCGGCGGAAGCGTTGCTGGAACTGGCGACGGGTGGCAAGCCGCGCGTGCCGACGCAACCCACGGCAGCAGCGAATCCCTTCGATCATCCCGATGCCCAGCGCCGCTTCCGCGTGATGACCAATGTGGAGGAGTTGCAGCGCGCCCTCGATTTCCCGTGGGAGAAATGGACTGTCTTTCTGCACCCCGAGCAGCGGCAATGGGTGGAGCGCGACTATACCGGGCCGGCGCGCGTTTCCGGTTCCGCCGGCACGGGCAAGACTATCGTGGCGCTGCATCGCGCCGCCTACCTGGCACGTGCCAACCCTGACGCCCGAGTGCTGTTGACGACTTTCTCTGACACGCTGGCGAGTGCGTTGCACACCAAATTAAAGCGGCTGTTGGGTAACGAGCCGCGCCTTGCGGAACGGATGGATGTTTATTCGCTGGCAGCTATCGGTCTGCGCCTCTACAAGGCTCACATTGGACAGGTGGCTATCGCGGATCGTGCGGATGTGCGGGCTGTGATTGAGGCGTCGGCATGCGCTGTAATCGGCCACAAATTCAGTATGCATTTTTTGCTGACGGAATGGGAGCAGGTGGTGGACGCCTGGCAGTTGTCGAGCTGGGAGGCATACCGTGATGTGGTTCGGCTCGGCCGCAAGACGCGCCTGCCGGAGGCGCAGCGGGCGGTGTTGTGGTCTATTTTCGAACAGGTTCGTGCTGCGTTGAAGGTACGCAAGCAGGTGACCCAAGCCGAGCTATTCACGACGCTGGCCGCTGCGATTGCGGCAGGCAACAAGGTGGTGTTCGACTTCGTTGTGGTGGATGAGGCGCAGGACATCGGTGTGGCCCATCTGCGGTTTCTCGCTGCATTGGGCGGTGGACGGCCGAACGCCTTGTTCTTCGCGGGCGACCTTGGGCAACGCATTTTTCAACAACCGTTTTCGTGGAAGTCGCTGGGCGTGGACATCCGTGGCAGGTCGCGCACCTTGCGCATCAATTACCGCACCTCGCACCAGATTCGCACGCAGGCAGACCGCTTGCTTGGCCCTGTGATGACCGACGTGGATGGCAACAGCGAGGATCGCAGCGATACCGTTTCCGTGTTCAACGGCCCGCCACCGATGATTTGCACCTTCAAGGATGAAAGCGAGGAGATCAACAATGTCGGTAACTGGATTGCGGCGCATGTGAATGAAGGTGTGCTGCCGCACGAGTTTGGCGTTTTCGTCCGCTCTGCGGCGCAACTTTATCGCGCCGAGGCCGCTGTCAAGGCAGCAGGCCTGGCCTTCAAGATTCTCGATGAACACGTTGAGACGATCAGCGGACATGTCTCAATCAGCACCATGCCCCTCGCCAAGGGGCTGGAATTCCGCGCCGTGGTGGTGATGGCATGCGACGATGAGATTATTCCCTTGCAGGAGCGCATCGAGACGGTCGGTGACGATGCTGATTTGCAGGAGGTGTATGACACCGAACGTCATCTGCTCTACGTTGCCTGCACACGGGCAAGGGATCATCTGCTGGTGACGAGCGTTGTGCCTGCTTCCGAGTTTCTTGATGATTTGAGAGGGTAATAAAACTTCCTTGCGTCACACAAAGGTTCATTAAAAGTCGGTGCTGATGAAGCCACTGATGAACCACCTGCACAGTAAGAAGGGGCAGGTCTCCTCGCCGTAGCGGATGGTGATATGGCGAGGGCCGTAAATCAGTGGCCACTGTCGATGGTTCGCTGGAAGGGAGTGTTATCGAATGCGCTATCTGCGGTATACGGTTCATTGGCTTCTTTTATTCGTTTAATTTTACGAATTTGAGGACTCTATTTTTTCGCGCTACCGCACTTATCAAGCGGGAATCAATCACGGGGTTTGGATACTCGATTTTTTCAGGGCGCGGGCATGTTTTTAAATGGTAAATGGCTCGCCGTTTCAGCGGCGTAATCTTCCATGGAGAGTGTTTCACGGGCGATGAAATCGGCCACTGCGCGCCGCATGCCGGGGTCGGCAATCCAATAGCCTGACCAGGTCGGGACAGGTTCAAAGCCACGCGCCAGTTTGTGTTCACCTTGCGCACCGGGCTCAAATCGCTGCAAACCGTTTTCGATGCAGTAGGCTATGCCTTGGTAATAACATAGTTCGAAATGCAGGCCCGGCACATCAATTTCCGTTCCCCAGTGGCGGCCATAGAGCGTTGTGGCGTCGCGGTAGCAAATGGCGGAGGCGACCGGGTGTTCATCCTGATAGGCGATAAATACCAGCAGTTGACGGCCGAGTGCGGCGCTGGCTTGGATAAAAAATTCCAGCGGAAAAGCCGGATGGTTACCGTAGCGGGCAAAGGTGTCGCGGTATTGGCGATGAATCACGCGCCATAGCGCCGTATCGATTTCATTGCCATGCAGAACATCTAGCCGCAGGCCGGATTCATGTACGGCGCGACGTTCACGTTTGAGTTTTTTGCGCTTATCGGCTGTAAAGCCGGCAAGAAAGCCATCAAAATTGGCGTAATTTTTGTTGAGCCAGTGAAATTGCACGCCACGCCGGATCAACAGGCCAGCCGCGGCTAATGCTTCATGGTCGGCGTCTTCAACGAATAAACATTGCCAGGAGGAAACCTGTTGTGTGCGGGCAATATCAATAGCCGCTTCGATCAATGCCTGTACCACAGGCGACCGGTTGACTCCTTGCCGAACCAGCAGGCGCGGGCCGGGGGATGGGGTGAAGGGCACGCCGCTCACTAGTTTGGGATAGTAGGCCAGGCCTGCTCTTTGCCAGGCGGCGGCCCAATGCCAGTCATGCGAAAAATCGCCGAAGGAGTGTGTGCGCAGATAGAGCGGTAACAGTCCGATAAGTTTTTTACCATCGGGTGCTGCCTCGTCATACAGCGCCAGATGCTGCGCCTGCCAGCCTAGCGCCGTATCAGCAGCGCCGACTTTTTCAGCAATACGCAAAAAGGCACCGCTGGTGAAGGGATCATGGTGGTGGTCGAGACTTGCCCAGTCCGCCTCACTAAGCGCGCTGGCCGAAGGGTGAAGAATTATTTTCATGGTGGCGCATCCTATCCTTATTCCATGCATTGGCGGTGGCAGGGGATGGGCTAAAATGTCGTTTGTTTTCGATAGTTACCTACCCGGCTTTTATTTCATGCGCATTCTGCTTAGCAACGATGATGGCTATCTTGCCCCAGGGCTCGTCCAACTGGCGGCTAGCCTGGCAGGCTTGGGTGAGATCACCGTGGTGGCACCAGAGCGTAACCGCAGCGGGGCAAGCAATTCGCTTACGCTGGATCGTCCGTTGCACTTGCGCCAGGCTGAAAATGGTTTTCAGTATGTTAACGGCACGCCTTCCGACTGCGTGCATCTGGCTGTCACCGGGGTGCTGCCCGAGCAGCCGGACATGGTGGTGTCCGGCATCAATCTGGGCGCTAACATGGGCGACGATACGATTTATTCAGGCACCGTGGCTGCTGCGATGGAAGGACATTTACTGGGGGTGCCGGCCATTGCCATTTCTCTGGCCAGCTCCGCAGGCAAGCATTTTGCTACCGCTGGCCGCGTGGCAAGCGAGTTGGTGCAGCGGTTTGCTGCGCAAGCGTTTAATTACCCGGTGCTGCTGAATGTGAACGTGCCTGATTGCCCGTATGAGGAATTACGTGGTATTCAGGTGACGCGTCTTGGGCGCCGCCACAAAGCCGAACCTGCGGTCAAATCCATCACCCCGCGAGGGGAGACCGTGTATTGGATTGGCGCTGCTGGCCCGGCGGCGGATGCGGGCGAAGGCACTGATTTTTATGCGATCGACAATGGCTGGGTATCAGTGACTCCGCTGCAAATCGATTTAACCCATGCCGGCCAGATGGCCGATGTGAATCAATGGATCAAGCCACTCAATGGACACCGCAGCATTTAATTTATCCGCGCAAGCGGGCATAGGCATGACATCACAGCGTACACGCACGCGCATGGTCGAGCGCTTGCGTGAGCAGGGCGTGAAAGACTCCCGCGTGTTGCATGCCATGGGCGTGATTCCGCGCCATGTGTTTGTTGAGCCTGCGCTGGCCAATCGCGCGTATGACGATACTGCGCTGCCGTTAGGCTTTGCGCAGACTATCTCGCAACCTTATGTGGTGGCGCGCATGATAGAAATTCTGATTCAGGGCCGTGAATTAGGCAAGACGCTGGAAGTTGGTGCTGGTTGTGGTTATCAAGCCGCTGTGCTGAGTATTTTGACCAAGCAGGTTTTTGCCGTTGAACGGATTGCACCGCTGTTGTCCCGCGCGCGGGACAACCTGCGCCAACTCAAGCTCACGCGCATTCGTTTGAAGCATGCCGATGGCAATTTTGGCCTGCCTGAGGCGGCACCGTTTGATACGATTATTCTGGCGGCGGCTGCACAGACAGTGCCGCAAACCTTGCTCGAGCAGCTTGCGCCCGGCGGGCGATTGGTTATGCCGCTGGTGACATCTGCGGGCGGTGCGGAACAAGTCATTTGTTTGATTGAGCGCACCGAATCCGGCTGGGTTGAAAAACGGTTTGATGCGGTGCGTTTCGTGCCTTTGCTCGCGGGGGTGGAATGAACACATCGACAAATGCCGCACGGTGCGTATTTATTCTGCTGTTTGCAATTTTGAGCGGTTGTGCCAACTATGCGCCTGTGCCGGTGGTTGAACGTAACAACCAGCCGAGGGTTGGCGATGCTGTCAACAGCGCCTCATCCAAAACCGTCGCTCCGGGGATGTATCTCGTAAAAAAAGGCGATACGCTTTATGGCATCGCATTGGATCACGGTCTGGATTACAAGGATGTCGTGGCATGGAACCAACTTGAAAACGCGAACCTTATTAAGGTGGATCAACTGTTACGCGTTGCGCCGCCCGAAGGCGATGTTCAGGTTGCGGTGGCTAAGCCAGTGACTTCGTCCGGCCCGATTCAAGCCAAATCTGCAAATAACACAGCAGGAATGAATACGACAGATTTGCGCACCACCGATTCATTCAAGCGAACACCCAAGGGCGGCAAGGTGTTGTTCTCTGCCGATGCGCTGGCGCGTGCACAATCCAATGCAGCGGTTAATGCAACGGGCGTGACGGGGGATACAGTGGGCGATGCCGTAAGCAATACAAGCAAGCCCACTGCGAACCCACCTGTAGCGCCAGTAACCACGGAGCAGAAAGCGGCTGAAATTCCTGATGCCACTGAAAAGCCTGCTTTGTCGACGGATATAGGATGGGCATGGCCCACTAACGGAAAAATGCTGGCCCCCTTTGCCGAGGGAAGCAGCAAAGGTATCGATCTCGCGGGCAAACTCGGCGACCCCGTTCACGCTGCTGCAGATGGCGTAGTCTCTTATGCGGGTGCGGGTTTGCGTGGCTATGGTAATTTGGTGGTGTTGCGTCACAACGCGACCTGGCTCTCGGTGTATGCCCACAACAGCAAGATTTTGGTGAAAGAAAAACAGACCGTCAAGCGCGGACAAAAAATTGCTGAGATCGGGTCAAGCGATGCCGAAAGCCCGCGTCTGCACTTTGAGATCAGACAACAAGGCAAATCGGTCGACCCGCAGAAAATTCTTCCTGCGCGTTAATTTTCTGTCGCGTCTTTCGTCAGGCCTATTTGCCGTTCAGATCGCCAGACCTGCCGCATCAAACATCCCGTCAAACAGCACCGAGCTCAGATACCGCTCACCCGAATCCGGCAGAATCACGACGATGGTCTTGCCTGCATGTTCGGGCCGGTTGGCCAGACGCACGGCCACGGCTGCGGCCGCACCACACGAAATGCCGGAGAGGATGCCTTCTTCCTTCGCCAGGCGGCGGGCATAAAGAATGGCATCGTCATTGCTGACTTGCTCGATGACATCGACGAGCGACAGATCCAGCACGTCCGGCACGAAGCCCGCGCCGATGCCCTGAATCTTGTGTGGTGAGGGTTTGAGCGGCTCACCCGCGCGGCGCTGGGTGAGTACGGGGCTGGCCTCCGGTTCTACCGCCACGATGGTAACGGCCTTGTTACGGGTCTGTTTGAGATAGCGCGCAACACCCGTAATCGTGCCACCGGTGCCGACACCCGCAACGAAAATATCGACGTTGCCGTTCGTATCGTTCCAGATTTCCGGCCCCGTGGTTTTTTCATGAATCGCCGGGTTGGCCGGGTTCTTGAATTGCTGCAACAGGACATAGCGATCAGGGTTTGACGCGGCGATTTCTTCAGCCTTGGCGATCGCACCATTCATCCCTTTGGCGCCTTCGGTCAGGATCAGTTGAGCACCGTAAGCTACCAGCAACTTGCGCCGTTCCACGCTCATCGTATCGGGCATCGTCAGGGTCAGCGGAATGCCTTTGGCCGCAGCAACAAAAGCCAGCGCGATGCCGGTGTTGCCACTCGTAGGCTCAATGATTTCCTTGCCTGGCCCCAACAGGCCGCGTTGTTCAGCATCCGCGACCATTGCCGCACCGATGCGGCATTTTACCGAGTAAGCCGGATTGCGGCCCTCGATCTTGGCCAGTACCGTGGCTTTAGCACCATCGGTGATGCGGTTGAGTCGGATCAATGGTGTATTGCCGATGGATAGGGCGTTGTCGTTATAGAGAGACATAAAACCTCCGGATGGTTTAATGCGACATAGCACGCGTATAGCGCAAAATCTTTAATAGCCACGACGCAGGGTTGTCGAGATGTGTCGGAGCAAAGTTTAGACCTTCGGTGCATAAATTCCAATGAGCGGAGCCGGAATATGGCATGGACTCGGCATGGCGAAACCTGCGCATTTGGGCTAGGATGGCGGTGATGATTTAGCGCAGGAAATAACCATGCTAACTATGCGGCAAGATGAAATTTTATCGACTGAATTACCCACGGTTTCAACTACGTTTTTAACGACGCTGGTGCCAAAAATTGCGGCCTTTCGCCGTGATATTCACGCGCATCCCGAGCTTGCATTCAATGAACATCGCACGGCTGAAAAAGTCGCGGATTATTTGGAAAATCTGGGCCTGGAAGTGCATCGCGGGGTAGCGCGTACCGGTGTGGTGGCCAAGCTGTCGTGCGGCACCAGCCATCGTGCCATTGGGCTGCGCGCAGACATGGATGCCTTGCCCTTGCGCGAGATGAATACCTTTCCGCATCACTCGCAGTTCGACGGCAAGATGCACGCTTGCGGCCATGATGGTCATACTGCGATGCTGCTGGGTGCGGCCGAAGCCTTATCGACTTTACGCAATTTTGACGGCACGGTGTATTTCATTTTTCAACCCGCCGAAGAACATGAAGGTGGCGGCCGGGTGATGGTCGAAGAAGGCTTGTTTGATCGATTTCCGATGGAGCGCGTTTTCGGCCTGCACAACTGGCCGGGGTTGCCTGCGGGCAGCTTTGGCGTGACTGAAGGGCCGGTGATGGCGGGCACAGACCGATTTGATATCACGCTGACTGGCCGTGGCGGGCATGCCGCGATGCCGCATCAGACCGTCGATGTGGTGGTAGCTGGCAGCGCCTTGGTACAGGCGCTGCAATCCCTGGTGTCGCGCGAGACCGATCCGCTCGATGCTGCCGTGGTCAGTGTTACTCAATTTCATGCGGGGCACGTTGACAATGTGTTGCCTGAAACTGCTCAGCTGGGCGGCACGGTGCGCACGCTCAACCCGACGCTACAAGATGCATTGGAAGCCGCCATGCGCCGCGTGTGCGAAGGCATCGCAGTCACTTATCGCGTGAGTATTGAACTGATCTATGAGCGTGGCTATCCGCCGACGATCAATGCAGCCGATGCTACGGCGATAGCACGAGAGGTAGCACAGCAAGTGGTGGGCATGGAGGCGGTGCAGACGCAATTGCGGCCCAGTATGGGCGCGGAAGATTTTGCTTACATCGCCCGCGTGGTGCCCTCTTGCTATGTGTGGCTGGGCAATGGCCCGACGGCCGGTGGCTGCATGCTGCACAGCCCGCACTACGATTTCAATGATGACATTATTGCTACCGGCATTCGCTACTGGGTGCGGCTGGCGCAGCTTGCACTGACTGCGCCCAGCTAATCACACTGAATCGATATCGTCACGTGGTGGTGACGCAGCGGCGCGCACAGTAGCTTCAGTCAGTTGCTTGGAGCAGAGTTCGATAAAGCGATAAGCATAGCTGCGTAGATAGTGCCCGCGTCGCACGGCAATTCGGGTGGTGTTGGCCGGGAAGAGTTGCACGCCATCGAGTAGGGTCAGACCGGTGTCTTTGCGTGGATGAAAGGCCATCGAGGCGATGATGCCGGCGCCCAGCCCCAGCTCGACATAGGTTTTTATTACATCAGCATCCAGCGCGGACAAAATAATGTCAGGTACCAAACCGGCATCAGCAAAGGTACGATCAATCGTGCCCCGGCCGGTGAAACCTTCATGGTAGGTAATCAGCGGATGCTCGGCCAGTTTGGCTAGTGTGAGCGCAGGCTCGCTGGCCAATGGATGTCCGCCAGGCACAATCACTGAGTGATGCCAGTCGTACCAGGGAAATGTCACCAGATCGGGTTCACCCTCCAGCGCTTCGGTAGCAATGCCGATGTCCGCGTCTCCTGCACGCAGCAAGGTGGCAATTTCTTTTGGCCCGGCCTGATGCAGGGCGAGATGTACTTTGGGGAAAGCTACCTTGAACTTGGCCACAACCGCAGGCAGGGCATAGCGCGCCTGGGTGTGCGTGGTGACCAGCGTGAGCTGGCCCTGGTCGCGGTTGGCGAACTGGTCGGCCAGGCGCTTGATGTTGCGCGCGTCGAGCAGTATGCGCTCGACAATCTCGGCCAGCTCCTTGCCCGGATCGGTAAGCCCGGTCAGGCGCTTGCCACGGCGGATGAAAATCTCCACGCCTAGTTCGTCTTCCAGATCCTTGATGTGTTTGGAGACGCCGGACTGCGAGGTAAATAGCGCGTTGGCGACATCCGTCAAATTGAAATCGCGGCGCACGGCTTCGCGGATGATGCGGAGTTGTTGGAAGTTCATGGTGTGTTTACTTTACATGGCTGGTCAGGCGCGAAGATGATTATCGCGCGCCTGAAGCAGGTAGCCGCGATGTTTCAGGCGCGCGGCCACCAGCCAGTCGGGGCCGTGATCGTCCAGGTTGATGAAGTCGGCGACAAACGGCGTGGCGGGTTGTTCGACGACGCTTTGCGGCGTGCCGATTTGCTCGACCTGGCCATGATTCATCACCACCACGCGGTCGGCGACTTCCAGCGCTTCTTCCTGGTCATGGGTAACGAAGATGCTGGTGATGTGCAACTCGTCATGCAGGCGGCGCAGCCATCGGCGCAATTCTTTTCGCACCTTGGCATCCAGCGCGCCGAAGGGTTCATCCAGCAGCAGCACGCGCGGTTCGACGGCGAGCGCACGCGCCAGGGCGATGCGCTGGCGCTGGCCGCCGGAGAGTTGCGCGGGATAGCGGTCGGCCAGCCAGTCGAGCTGCACGAGGTTCAGCAGATCATGCACCTTGTGCTGAATGTCGGCTTTGGCGGGACGGCGATTCCGCGGTTTGACGCGCAGGCCGAAGGCGATGTTTTCAAACACGGTCATGTGGCGGAACAGCGCGTAATGCTGAAACACAAAGCCGACCTGGCGCTCGCGCACGTGTGTGCCTGATGCGTCTTCGCCCTCCAAAAACACTGTGCCGGAATCGGCCGGCTCCAGCCCGGCGATGATGCGCAACAGCGTGGTCTTGCCACAACCGGAAGGACCCAGCAAGGCAACCAGCTCGCCACTGGGAAATTCCAGCGAGACATCATTCAGCGCTTCAAACGTGCCAAAGGCTTTGCGGATATTGCGGACTTCGATGCTCATGATGCTAGCTTCGTAGAAAATGTGGCTGTCTGACGCCATTCGATATAAGTTTTCAAGGCGAGTGTGACGAGTGCCAGCAGCGCCAGGAGGGACGCCACCGCAAAGGCGGCGGAAAAGTTGTATTCGTTGTACAGGATTTCCACCTGCAAGGGCAGGGTGTTGGTCATGCCCCGGATATGGCCGGAGACCACCGACACCGCGCCGAATTCGCCCATCGCGCGGGCATTGCAGAGAATCACGCCGTACAGCAAACCCCATTTGACATTCGGCAAGGTCAGGCGCCAGAAGGTCTGCCAGCCCGACGCGCCCAGCACCGTCGCGGCTTCTTCCTCGTCGCGCCCCTGCGCTTCCATGAGCGGGATGAGTTCCCTCGCGATAAACGGGAAGGTGACGAAAATGGTCGCCAGCACAATGCCGGGGACGGCAAAAATGATGCGGATGTCATGGTCGCTTAACCAGGAGCCGAACCAGCCCTGTGCGCCAAACACCAGCACATAGATCAAACCCGCAACGACCGGGGAGACGGAGAATGGCAGGTCGATCAAGGTGATCAAGAACTGCTTGCCGCGGAACTCGAACTTGGCAATCGCCCAGGCGGCCGATGCGCCGAACACCAGGTTCAGCGGCACGGCAATACCCGCGGCGAGCAAGGTCAGGCGCATGGCCGAGAGCGCATCCGGTTCCACCAGCGCGGCGAAATACACGCCCCAGCCTTTGCGCAATGCCTCGCTAAAAACGGCGAACAGCGGCAGTAGCAAAAACACGGCGAAGAAGCCCAGCGCGAGCGTGAGTACCGTATAGCGTACCCACGGCGCCTCACGTGTGGCGGGGCTGGCTTGATAGTCGTGATGCCTGCGGGCGCCGTGCAAGGTTTGTGCGATGTCAGCCATCAGGATTTCTTCCTACCAGCGGATGAGTTGCTCGCCGCGCTCGAGCCTTGCAGCGTGTTGATGAGCAACAGCAGCAGGAACGAAGCGGCCAGCATGACCAGCGCAATCGCAGTGGCGCCGGTGTAGTCATATTGTTCGAGCTTGGTGATGATCATCAGCGGCGTGATTTCGGACACCATGGGCAGGTTGCCGGCAATGAAAATGACAGAGCCATATTCACCCACGGCGCGCGCGAAAGCCAGCGCAAAACCGGTGAGCAGCGCAGGCGTGAGCGCAGGCAGGATGACCAGGCGAATGATCTGCCAGCGCTGCGCGCCCAGGCAGGTGGCGGCTTCTTCGAGTTCGAGCTCCAGGTCTTCCAGAATCGGCTGCATCGTGCGCACCACAAACGGCAGGCCAATGAACACCAGCGCCACCAGCACGCCCAGCGGCGTGAAGGCGACTTTAATGCCGAGCGGTTCCAGCAGTTTGCCCAGCCAGCCATTGCCCGCATACAGCGCGGTGAGCGCAATGCCGGCCACCGCCGTGGGCAGGGCGAAAGGCAGATCGACCAGTGCATCGACGAGCTTCCGGCCGGGAAAACGATAGCGCACCAGCGACCAGGCCAAGAGCGCACCGAACACGGTATTGATCCCTGCCGCGAGCAGCGACGCACCGAATGAAAGTTTGTAAGAAGCCAGCACGCGCGGCGCGGTGACAATCTGCCAGAACTCCGCCAGGGTGAGCGACAGGGTTTTGAACACCACGGCGGAGAGCGGTATCAAGACAATCAGCGACAGATAAACCAGCGTGAAGCCGAGCGTGAGGCAAAGCCGGGTAAGACTTGGTGACGACGGATGAGACGAAGCATGACGAGAGTCCCAGGATGGCAATGGTGTGTAGTCTAGGAATTTTCGCTACAAAGCAGAACTACATATTTCTGCTTTGCTTATACGCAGAGATGAAAAGTCGGCGTTCGTGACACGGCGTTATAGATAAAGGGACGCCAAATTTTCCGCGTGAAGAGCGCATGCGTCTCAAAACGAATGCCGCACACCCGCCTGGATGCCCGAAATCTTGCGGTCCGCGCCGCCAAAGCCGGTGCCGCTCTTGCCGAAATCATAGCCGCCATTCCATGCGCCCGCGTTTTCGTCATTGCTGATGCGTGCGTAAATCAATTTCAGCAGCGTGCGCTTGGACAGGCTGTGTTCATAGCCCACATTGATAAATTGCGCACCCGTGTCCGACAGCTTATTTGTGCCATTGCCAATCGAGCCGGAAAGATCATTGGCGCGGTAATACTGGCCTATGAGCTTGCCATTGGCGGTGACATTGAAAGTGCCACCGACACCCCATACCGTCTGTTTGAGGTCGACGCCGTTGGTTGCGGCAACACGAAGAGGCAAGGTATTGGCATCCGCTTCGGTGCGGTTTTGCGACCAGATCAGGCGCAGCGAGGCATTGCCAAAATCGTATTTGCCACCCAGACGAACTTCATGGCTGCGGAAGTCATCACCCCAGCGTTCGGAAAGGGTATTGACAGCTGCTGTGCCGTCATCCTCATTACGCCAGCGCGCATCGGCATATGTGAGGCCGAGGTAGACCGGGCCATTTTCATAAGTCAGCCCGAGATCGTAAGCCGCAGTGTTGATCTTGGCATCACTGGCGTCGTCCTTGTTTTCGTTCGCCGCGTATTGGGCTGAAAACTGAACGCCGGAAAATTTTGGCGAGACATAAGCGACTGCGTTGGTGAAGCGGTTGTCGAACAGCCCGGCAGTGCGGCCAGAGCGCGTGGTGGACGGTGACGTGCGTGGCGTGGAAAAGTTGCCGTTCCCATCGAGCTTGGTGCCCGCCAGCAGGCCGCCGACCTTGCCCAAAATCGCCTGGTTGGAGCCAATGCCATCGTCACCGGCATTCACATCAAGGGCGCTGGCCAGACTGCGGCTCGGGCCGCTGAGATTACCGAGGGTGACTTTGCCAAATCCACCCACTAGCCCGACAAAACTATCACGCGCAGTACCAAGTGTGCCGCCTTCGTCGAACTTGGCATCTGATTCAAACTGAAAGAGTGCCGTCAGGCCATTGCCCAGATTTTCAGAACCCTTGAATCCGAGGCGTGAGCCATTGGTGGCGACGCGGGTGAAACTAGGTGTGTTGGCCTGAAGGGATGGTGTGGCGCCACCGCTGACGCTGATAACATCAAGGGTAGCGTCGGCTACGCCGTAGATAGTGACGTTGGATTGCGCGAATGCCGCACCAGAAACGCTGGCGATGGCGAGGACGATAAGTTGTTGTTTCATGATTTCTCCTGAGCTGAAAGGGTAATGTGGCTGAATGGTTGTAATGATCTAAGCAGAATTTACGTAATGCCAAAAGTCGGCGTTGGTGATACGGCGAGTGAAGCTGATTCTTCGCCGTTTCCCGCATCGAAAAGCGGATTAGCGCACGCTGATCTGGTCGAAAGTGCCGCCGTCGGCAAAATGCATTTTCTGCGCTTTTTGCCAGCCGCCAAAGACTTCATCAATGGTTATGAGCTTCACCGGAGCAAACTGTTTGGCATATTTTTCAGCTATCTTTTTGTCCGTCGGGCGGTAGTAGTTTTTGCCGGCAATATCCTGCCCTTCGGGTGAGTACAGATACTCAAGATAGGCCGTCGCTACCTTGCGCGTGCCGTGTTTATCGACGAATTTATCCACGATACTGACGGGTGGTTCGGCCAGGATGGAAAGCGAAGGTGTGACAATTTCAAACTTGTCTGGCCCGAGTTCTTTGACGGCGAGATAGGCTTCGTTTTCCCAGGCCAGCAGCACATCGCCTATGCCGCGCTCGACAAACGTGGTGGTCGAGCCGCGCGCGCCGGAATCCAGCACCTTGACGTTGGCATAGAGTTTCTTGACGAACTCCTTGGCGGTCGCATCGCTGCCGCCGGGTTGTTTGAGCGCATAAGCCCAGGCCGCCAGGTAGTTCCAGCGTGCGCCACCCGAGGTCTTGGGGTTGGGGGTGATCACGCCAATATCGGGCTTGACGAGGTCGTTCCAGTCGCGGATAGCCTTGGGGTTGCCTTTGCGCACCAGAAAAACAATCGTCGAAGTGTAGGGCGAGGCATTGTGCGGCAGGCGTTTTTGCCAGTCGGCGGGAATCAGTTGCGCCTTGTCATGCAGCGCATCCACATCGTAGGCCAGCGCCAGGGTGACGACGTCGGCTTCCAGCCCGTCAATCACCGCACGCGCCTGTTTGCCAGAGCCGCCGTGGGATTGCTTGACGCTGACGGTGTCACCGGTCTTGGCTTGCCACTGTTTGGCGAAGGCCGCGTTGAAATCCTGATACAGCTCGCGCGTCGGGTCGTAAGAGAAAGAGACATTGAGCAGCGTGATTTCCGCTGCATGGCTTGCGCCGGCGGCGAGGATGGCGAAGCCAAACAGGCTGGCGATTGCAGAACGGACAAAAAACGGGCGACGCATGGTATTTCCTTTCGTGAAAAAATTTCAGAAAGGAAACTTTATTGAATAGGCTGTAAAAACCGAACCAAGAAAAACAGCTTTGCTTATTCCTTGAGGTGAGATAAGCAAATCAGAACTGCAATAGGCCATCCTTGAGATGACCCGACACGGTCAGGTTCGCTAACATAGGCAGCAGGTTGAGGTGCGTAGTTTGACGCAAACGCTGGGCGGAGGTTTGTAGTTCGCTCAAACTAAAAGTCGGCGCTGGTAATACGGCGTCAATCTGGTTTACCTCGGCTACAGCGATGGCATTGCCTTCATCGCGTGAAGGAAAGCTGATGACGTGGTCATCAAAGGCTTCCTTGATCTGCTGGATGCTGTGGTTGAAGCTTTTGCGCCGCGTCAGCAGGTTGATGCACAACATGCCGTTATTCGCTAGGCGCGCTTTGCAGCCCAGGTAAAACGACAGCGAGTCGAGCCGTCCGGCGCGGGCTTTGTTATCAAAGCCATCGACCAGGATAAGGTCATATTTTTGCTTGGTTTGGATGATGAAATCCGCGCCATCGGCATGATGAATCTGGATGCGCTGCGGATCATTCGGCAGCTTGAAAAATTGCCGCGCGGCGGCTTCGACACGCGGATCGATTTCAACGATAGTGAGCTTGGCTTCAGGTCGATAGCGCCACAGGAATTTGCATAGCGAGCCTGCGCCCAAGCCCACCAGCAGGACGCGCTGCGGCCAGTCGTCAGGGCGCAGCAGCAGCGGCAACATCATTTCTCGTATGTATTCGAGTTCCAGCGCAAACGGTCGTGCGATGCGCATCGCGCCTTGCACCCAGTCGGAGCCAAAATGCAGATAGCGTACTCCGGCTTCTTCGCTGATATCGATGTTCATGGGTGATTTTGTCACTCGGCAAGACTCTGCCGGGTTGGCGTTTCAGAGTTCGATTTGAGTGCCGAGCTCGACGACGCGGTTGGTGGGTATTTTGAAATAAGCCGTTGCCGTGTCGGCATTGCGGAACATCCATATAAAGAGCACCTGTCGCCAAAAATTCATGGCTGGCACGGCATTCGGGACGATGGTTTCGCGGCCGAGGAAGAATGAGGTTTCCATCATCTCCAGCGGAGCCATGCCCTGTTCGCCTAGATGTTCCAGAGCGGCTGGAATGTCGGGTGTATCTTTAAAACCATAGTTCAGGATGACGCGGAAGAAGCCCTGTGGAAGCGCTTCTGCCTGCATGCGGTCGGCTGCATTGACATGCGGAATATCACGCATTTTTACGTTGAGCAAAATCACTCGCTCGTGCAGCACCTTGTTATGCAGCAAATTGTGCAGCATGGCGCGCGGTACGCTGTCAGGTTGGGGCGTAAGGAAGATGCCGGTACCGGCAACGCGCTGCGGGCCGCCGTAGTCGAGGCTCTTGAGGAAGGCATCTAGCGGCATCGAATCCTGTTGCAATTTTTTATAAAGCAGAGCACGGCCGCGCTGCCAAGTGGAAAACAGGACAAAAACACTCAGACCCAGTACCAACGGAAACCACCCGCCATCGGCCACTTTCATTAGATTGGCGGATAAAAAAGCGAGATCAACCACCATGAAAAAGGCAAGAAACAGTCCTGCCTGAAGCCAGCTCCAGTTCCACAATGAACGCACCACAACAAAGGCGAGTACCGTAGTGAGCATCATGGTCATTGTCACGGCAATGCCATAGGCGGCGGCAAGATTGGATGAGGTTTTGAAACCTAACACCAACGCAAGCACGGCGACGAGCAGTAACCAGTTGATGTTGGGGATATAGATCTGTCCTTTTTCATGTTCCGAGGTGAACTTGACCTGAATGCGCGGGCAATAGCCGAGTTGCATGGCCTGGCTGGTGAGCGAGAAAGCGCCTGAGATCACCGCCTGTGAGGCGATGATCGTCGCTGCAGTCGCCAACGCTACCATTGGGTAGAGCAGTTCAACTGGCGCCAGCAGGAAGAAGGGATTTTTGATAGCGGCAGGATTGTCGAGTATCAAGGCACCCTGGCCGAGATAGTTGAGAAACAGGCAAGGAAAAACATAGACCAGCCAGGCCCATTTGATGGGTCGACGACCAAAGTGACCCATATCGGCATACAAGGCTTCGCCGCCGGTAATGGCCAGCACCACCGCGCCTAGAGCAAGAAAACCGTGGCCTCGATTTTCGACAAAAAAATGGATGGCGTGCCAAGGATTAATGGCAGTTAGAACACCTGGGTGCTTGAGTATGCCTATCACACCGAGCGTACCCAGAGCACCAAACCAGAACAGCATCACCGGGCCGAACAATGCGCCAAGACTCGCTGTGCCGCGTGGCTGGACAAGAAAGACTCCGGTCAGGATGAACAGCGTGAGCGGCATGACATAGGGCTTGAATACCGGCGTTGCGACTTCCAGCCCCTCGACCGCAGAGAGCACTGACATTGCGGGTGTAATCACAGCATCGCCATAGAACAATGCAGCTCCGAACATTCCCAGCCCGGTGAGAAACCACATCAAGCGCGGACTGACCCCTTTAGTGCGCAGTACCAGCGCAGTCAGGGCCATGATGCCCCCCTCGCCACGGTTGTCGGCGCGGGTGATGAACTTCACATATTTGAAGGTGACGGTGATGGTTAACGCCCAGAAGATCAGCGACAGGATGCCGAGGATGTTTGCTGGCGTCACTGCCATCGCATGCGGGCCATTGAAGGCTTCTTTCATGGCATAAAGCGGGCTGGTGCCGATATCGCCATACACCACACCCATCGCAGCGATGGCTGTGGTAACAAGGCGGGCACGGGCGCTTGACGCATCATCCGTACTGCCTGAAGTTTCAGTTGTGTTGCTTTGCACCATCGGCCGCATTATAGGCGAAACCTTTTCCCCACCGTATCACCAGCGCCGACTTTTGGTGGATTTTCTTGGCGAGGCGGGCTGGTTTGCGACATAAATCCCTCAGCTAACCGCGACCAACAAAAAGCTCGCTATCGTGCACGGCAACTTTAAAACATTCGAGCGGGAGCGTACATGGACCTTCTACCGCTTCGCCGGTGCGACAGCTGAAAGCGCCACCATGAAACGGACATTCGATAGTCTCTCCGCTGAGTTCGCCCTCAGTGAGTGAAGCAGTACCGTGTGTACATAGGTCGGATGTGGCAAAAAATTCGTTACCGACACGATATACAGCTACCGGCGTGCCATCTTCCAATGTCACGCGACGCATCGTGCCACTGGCTATTTCATCGATACGACCGACTTTAAGCAAACTCATTTCCATTCATTCCCTTTATAAAAAAAAGCGCCATCTTCTCCTCTGTTCATACATCAATTCCGCTATCACGCTTGCCAATGCTGATTCCGCCATCGTTCAGGATAACGGTTCCCGTGATGAACTTGCCATCAGTTCTGGAGGCCAACAGCGCGTAGATACCGGCGTGATCTTCAGGTTTGGCCGCGAATCCCAAAGGGGTAATGGCGGCAATCATGCTGGATACATCCTCTGCTGTTTGAGAGCCAAAAATTCGCGTCAAGGTACCACCGGGGGCGACTCCATTCACGCGGATATCCGGCGCTAGCTCCCAAGCCAGCGCGCGAATGAAGCCCAACACCGCATGCTTGGTGGCGATATACAGCGGACCGCCCCCGCCGGTAAAAAAGCTGGAAGTGGATGCGGTAAAAATCATGCAGCCTTTGGATTGGCGCAAGGCGGGCAGGGCAGCTTTTGCGCCAAGCACATAGCCTTTGACATTGACATCAAAAAGCTCGTGATAGTTGCTCTCAAGCAGCCCGACATTTTGAGATTCAAGGCTGGCCATGAAGTCCCAAATACCGGCATTGCCCACGAAACAGTCAAGCTTGCCAAAACGAGCCACCGTGGCATCGACTGCTTTTGTGTTGTCGACGTAATTTCGTACATCACCCACCACGACTTCAACTTTTTCACCAAAGGCGGCTTTGAGGGTTTCTACATCTTGTGCTTCTTTGACGAGCACGCCAACATGCGCACCTTCGGCAATAAAGCGTTCCACAACGGCATAGCCAATACCAGAACCCCCGCCGGTGACCAAGGCTACTTCTTGTTTTAAGCGCATGACTCCTCCTTTTTTATGATGTAAAAGTTTAAGCATGAGTTGGTAAAACTATTGGCAAAATAGTTGCAACTTCAGCCAGAAGGCTACACGAAAAGCGCCGGTCGATGCTTTGCTTAATTGGCGGTAAATCGCGCGATGCGTTTTTTAAATATCCGCTTCGACCAAATGCCCATTGGCTTCCATCCAAACACGGCGCGAGGCGGCTTCGCCCTTGCCCATGAGCAGATTGAACATGGTTTTGGTTTGTGCGGCAAGCCGTTCGGTGACGGGTAATACGCGACGGGTTGCCGGGTCCATGGCGGTTTCGCGCAGTTGTTCGGGATTCATTTCGCCCAAGCCCTTAAAGCGGCCGACTTCAATCGCACTTTGGGCAACGCCTTCTTTCATCAGCCGGTCTTTCATGGCGGCAAGCTCTCCTTCGTCGAGCGCATATAGTCGGCGCGCGGGCCGTTTTTTGCCGCTGGCGGGCACGTCAATACGATACAGTGGCGGTTGCGCGATATGCACATGGCCTGCCGTAATGAGTGCCGGAAAGTGCCGGTAAAACAGCGTGAGCAACAAGGTTTGAATATGTGCGCCATCCACGTCAGCATCCGACATGATGATGACTTTGCCATAACGCAAGGTCGATAGATCAGCCGTCGAGCTGTCATGTGGGTCTATCCCAAGGGCGACGGCAATGTCATGAATTTCTGCATTGGCAAACAGCCGCCCGGCGTCAATTTCCCACGAATTCTGGACTTTGCCGCGCAGGGGCAAAATGGCCTGAGTTTCCTTGTTGCGCGCCATTTTGGCCGATCCACCGGCGGAATCCCCTTCTACCAAAAAGAGTTCGTTTTCGCTCAATAACGTGGATTCGCAATCGGAGAGCTTGCCGGGCAAAACGGCAACGCCAGACTGTTTTCTTTTTTCCACTTTCTGCGCATTTTTTTGCCGCGCGAGGGCTTGGTGTATGGCTAACTCTGCAATGGCACGGCCCGCTTCAACATGCTGATTGAGCCATATTTCAAAGGGATCGCGAATCATGCTGGATACCAGCTTGACGGCTTCACGCGAATTGAGTTTTTCTTTGACCTGGCCTTGAAACTGCGGATCAAGCAGACGCGTGGATAACACATAGGCCATGCGGCTACAGACGTCATCCTGCTGCAACTTGACGCCGCGCGGCAATAGGGCGCGGTGTTCGATGAAGGATTTAACCGCCTCGAAAACGCCAGCGCGCAGCCCCGCTTCATGCGTGCCACCGGCTACAGTAGGAATCAGATTGACATATGACTCAGAGGCGACGGCTTCAATAAACCAACCGATGACCCAGGCAGCGCCTTCACCAGAGGCAAAGTCAGCATGATCGCTATCGGCATATTTTTCAGCGGTATACAGAGGGGCGATATTTTCAGCGCTCCCTGCTAGTTCAACCAGATAGCCCGCCAGGCCTTGCGGGTAGCTCCAGGTTTTGCTGCTGATGCTGCCGTTGGCTTGTTCTGTGTCAAGGCGCACGGTGACGCCAGGCAGCAGCACGGCTTTTGAGCGCAACAAGCGCTCTAGCTCAACGGATGATACGGTAGGCGTATCGAAATACTTTCCGTCAGGCCACACGCTCACACGGGTTCCGGTTTGTTTGCCGCAGGTACCGGCTTCTTTCAGCGGGCTAATTTTTTCGCCGCCTTCTGAAAAGTCGATTTGCCATATCTTGCCTTCGCGGCGCACTTCAACCGCTACGCGCTTGGATAATGCATTGGTCACCGCCACGCCCACGCCATGCAAGCCGCCAGAAAAAGCATAGGCGGAATTGCCTGAGCGCTTATCAAATTTTCCACCCGCATGCAGGCGCGTAAAAGCCAGAACAACCACCGGAATTTTTTCTTCCGGATGCATGCCGACGGGAATGCCTCGGCCATCGTCAACAACGGTAATGGCTCCGTCACGGTGCAGCGTGACATGAATGTTTTTAGCGTAACCGCCGAGCGCTTCATCGGCGGCGTTGTCGATCACTTCCTGAATGATGTGCGCGGGTGAATCTGTTCGAGTGTACATGCCCGGCCGCTCGCGCACGGGCTCCAGACCTTTCAGAACGCGAAAGGAGGATTCATCATAAGTGCTTGTGCGGGTATCAGAAGCTTTGGTGGCCATGGGGGAATATGGGGTGAGTTGTTGCGGGTTCAGAAGAAAATATCGCGTGGATTGTAGTCGAACACTTGTGGATCGAATCGTCGTGACATTGTGCAGGGTTTATCCGCAGGCGCATCAACAGGCACTGCTAAACTTCCCGAATGAAACCCAGTCATTCCGAATTTCTGTCGTTGCGCGGGCGTCGCATGCATGTGCGCTGCTGGCAAGATGACACGGCTGCGCCATTGCTGGTCATGCTGCATGGCTGGGGCGATGTGTCGGCCACCTGGCAGTTT
The DNA here is from genome assembly GCA_043731705.1 of Rugosibacter sp. Classification (GTDB taxonomy): domain Bacteria; phylum Pseudomonadota; class Gammaproteobacteria; order Burkholderiales; family Rhodocyclaceae; genus Rugosibacter. The sequence continues at coordinate 12,917 of JAYTIQ010000179.1, read as the reverse complement.
GTGGTGGATAGTCTCGCGCCGGGTTGGCGTGTGCTGGCGCCTGACTGGCGCGGGTTTGGGTTATCGCAATGGAATAGTGACAGCTACTGGTTTCCCGATTATGTAGCTGATCTCGATGCCTTGCTGGAACATTATTCGCCGAATTCACCGGTGCGTCTGGTAGCCCACAGCATGGGGGGCAACGTGGCGTGTTTGTATGCAGGGCTGCGTCCGGAGCGTGTGGCGGGGCTGGTGAACCTCGAAGGCTTGGGCTTGCCAAGCCGTTCGCCAGCGGAAGCGCCTGCGCAGTATGCGAAATGGTTGCTGCACACGCGCGATGATCAACAAAAAAGGTTTCGCTCGTATCCCGATTACGCGGCCCTGGCGGCGCGCTTGCAGAACGATAATCCACGGTTGTTTTCTGCACGGGCGGAGTTTCTTGCAGTGCATCTGGGGACAGAGAAAATAGGGGACAACGGAGAGCCAGAAATCCATCTGGCGATTGACCCCTGCCATCGCTGGCCGAACCCTGTTCCGTACCGGTTAGAAGAAGTCATGGCGATCTGGCAGCAGGCGACAGCACCCGTACTCTGGGTAACCGCTGCAGAATCGTACGCAATCAAGAAGATTTTTGATGTGACATCTGCCGATTATCGCCAGCGTGTAGCGTGTTTTCAGCAGATTCGTGAAGTCATGCTGCCGGATGCCGGGCACAATATGCAGCATGATCAGCCGCAGAAAGTGGCACAATGGATCGATGAATTTTTTATGCGCGGAGCCGCTGCGCCATGAGAGCCAAATGAAAGCCATCAACGCCGATTTACACTGTCATTCCACCTTGTCGGATGGCATGCTGGCACCTGCCGAGGTGGTACGCCGCGCACATGAAAATGGTGTGGAACTGCTGGCGCTGACGGATCACGACGAATTGAGTGGCCTGCCTGAGGCGCGAGCTACCGCAGCGGAGTTGGGGCTGCGTTTTATCGATGGTGTGGAGATTTCGATTTCCTGGGGCGATGATCAAACTGTGCATATTCTGGGACTGGCGGTTGATCCAAGTAACGCCGCGTTGCAGGCGGGCTTGCAAAAAGTGCGTAGCGGGCGCGATGCGCGTGCCGCAGAGATGGCGACGGAACTGGACAAGGTCGGCATACATGGCGCTTATGAAGGCGCGCTAAAGTATGCGGGTAATCCAGCCATGATCAGCCGCGCACATTTCGCCCGCTATATTGTGGAGCAGGGCTGCGCGAAAGATACCAAAACGGTGTTCGATCACTGGCTGGCCAAGGGCAAGCCCGGCTACGTGGCGCATGCATGGGCCACGCTGGAAGATTCAGTGGCCTGGATAGTCGGCGCTGGTGGTACGGCGGTCATTGCCCATCCGGCGCGTTATCGACTGACCAAAGCCCAGCGCCGGAAGTTGTTTACCGCTTTTCGTGATCTGGGCGGGCGAGGCATTGAGGTGTTGTCCGGTGCGCAAGGGCCGGAAGAGGCCAAAGAGTTTGCCAGCGTCTGTCGCGAGTTTGGATTTCTGGCATCGCGCGGTTCGGATTTTCATGGCCCGGGCGAAAGCTGGATGGATCTAGGCAAGTTGCCGGATCTGCCTGAAGATTTGACGCCCGTTTGGGCACAGTGGAATTAAAAGCGGGGTTGATTTTTGGCACAACTATTTCAGATTCACCCCGAACACCCGCAACCGCGTCTGATTAAACAGACCGTAGAAATTCTGCGTAGCGGTGGCTTGCTGGCGGTGCCAACAGACGCCGCCTATTCGCTGGTCGGCGTAACGGGTTATGCGCCTTTGCTGGATCGTATCCGTGCGATTCGCGGTGTCGACGAGCGACATCATTTCACGCTGATGTGCCGTGATCTTTCCGAAATTGCAAAATATGCGCGAGTGGATAACGCACAGTTCCGTTTGCTCAAGGCAACCACGCCGGGCAGCTATACCTTTATTCTTGAGGGCACGAAAGAGCTGCCGCGCCGCTTGCTGCATCCCAAGCGCAAAACCATCGGCTTGCGCGTGCCAGATCATCCTGTCATGTTGGCGTTGCTGGCCGAGCTGGATGAACCACTACTCAGCTCAACGCTGATTCTGCCGGGTGACGAGTTGCCTTTGATGGATGCGGATGATATTAGAGCGCAGCTTGAAAAGCAGCTGGATGCGATCATTGATGCAGGGCCTTGCGGCATTGAGATGACGACGGTGATCAATTTGGCGGGCGCTCATCCCGAGCTGATTCGCGCCGGGTGTGGGCCGCTGGCTCCTTGCGGGCTGGCGTGATCGTCACTGCCTTGGCTGATTTAGGCCGTCTGGTAGAATTCGCCTTTCATGAATACTATCCAAACACTGGCGGTTTCCGCCTTGCCCATTATTTTTGCCATCACGTTGCACGAAGCCGCACACGGCTATGCCGCACGCCACTTTGGTGATCCTACCGCATGGCAGCTGGGCCGTATTAGCCTCAATCCCATACGGCATATTGATTTGGTGGGCACTCTGATTGTTCCCGGGGTGATTTTGTTGCTTTCAGGGGGCGGCATGCTGTTCGGCTGGGCCAAGCCTGTACCGGTGGATTTTGGCAAATTGCGTCGCCCGAAGCAGGATATGTTGTGGGTAGCCGCTGCCGGGCCGGCAGCTAATTTGGTGATGGCCCTGGCTTGGGCGCTGTTGTTCAAAGCAGTGCTTGGTTTTCCGGAAACCCTGTATTCGGAGGCTTTACGCGAAATGGCCAAGGTGGGTATTGGTATCAATGGCGTGCTGATGCTGCTGAATTTATTGCCCTTGCCTCCGCTGGATGGCGGGCGTATTGCAGTGAGCTTGCTGCCGCCTCGCGCGGCATGGAAATTTTCTCAGCTTGAGCGCTGGGGACTGCCTATTCTTCTTGCATTGCTGTTTTTAGGCGGTCTGGATCGTATCTTGCGCCCCCTGTTGGGTGTGTATTTCTCTTTGCTAACAAGTCTCTTTGGGTTCTAGGTTTTTACTATTATGTACGCAGAAAAAGTTCTTTCCGGCATGCGCCCTACCGGGCGTTTGCATCTGGGTCACTATCACGGCGTATTGGCCAACTGGATCAAATTGCAGCATGAATTCCCCTGCCTGTTTTTTGTCGCCGACTGGCATGCGCTGACCACGGCTTACGACGAGCCGGGCACGATTACTCAAAATACCTATGACATGGTGATCGACTGGCTGGCAGCGGGCGTTGATCCGACGCAAGCCACGATTTTCATTCAGTCCAAAGTGCCGGAGCACGCCGAACTGCATCTGTTGTTGTCAATGATGACGCCGCTGGGCTGGCTGGAGCGCGTGCCGACGTACAAGGATCAGCAGGAGAAGTTGACGCACAAGGATTTGACGACGTATGGCTTTCTTGGCTATCCCTTGTTGCAGGCGGCTGATATTCTGATTTATCGCGCCAACCGCGTGCCTGTGGGCGAAGATCAGGTGCCGCACATTGAGTTTACGCGCGAGATTGCGCGGCGCTTTAACCATCTGTATGGCCGCGAGCCGGATTTTGAAGGCAAGGCGCGGGAGGCGATGAAGCAACTGGGCAACAAGCGCGCCAAACTTTATGAAGAACTGCGCACGCGCTATCAGGAGCAGGGTGAAGACGAGGCGCTGAATGAGGCGCATGTGCTGTTGAATGAAGCGCAAAGCTTGTCTTTTGGCGATCGTGAGCGTTTGTTTGGTTGGTTGGAGGGCACGCGCAAAATGATCCTGGTCGAGCCGGATGCCTTGTTGACGGAGGCCTCGCGCATGCCCGGGCTGGATGGGCAGAAAATGTCCAAATCCTATGGCAATACGATCGCGCTGCGTGAAGATGCGGATTCCATCACCAAGAAAATTCGTACCATGCAGACCGATCCGCAGCGTGTACGCCGCACCGATCCGGGCGACCCGGACAAGTGTCCCGTGTGGCAGTTACACCAGATTTACTCGGATAACACGGTCAAGCAATGGGTGCAAACGGGCTGTCGTTCAGCCGGGATAGGCTGCATTGAATGCAAGCAACCGGTGATCGATGCGGTGTTAAAGGAACAGGAGCCGATGAGGGAGCGTGCAAAAATGTATGAGGAAGACCCGCAACTCGTTAAGAATATTATTGCCGATGGGTGCGAAAAAGCACGCAAGCTGGCGCAAGAGACGATGCGTGATGTGCGCGAAGCCATAGGAATTGATTACTCGTGATACAGCCTTCGAATAAGGCGTTAGTAAGCGTTGGTGCCGTATCACCAGCGCCGAGTTTTATGGATGCATTACTCTCGCCCCATCTGCCCAAGGTCTATGGCGAAGTCATGGCCGAGATGCCGCGTGATCTTTACATCCCGCCGGATGCACTGGAAATCATTCTTGAATCTTTTGAAGGCCCGCTGGATTTATTGTTGTACTTGATACGCCGCGCAAATATCAATGTGCTGGATATTCCGATGGCACCGCTAACGGTGCAGTATCTGGCTTATGTTGAAGCCATGCGCAAACACAACCTCGAGCTGGCGGCCGAATATCTGCTCATGGCAGCGATGCTGATTGAGATCAAGTCGCGCATGTTGTTGCCCCGCATCCCGCGGGCCGAAGAAGGCGAAGCTGAAGATCCGCGCGCCGAGCTGGTGCGCCGTCTGGTTGAGTATGAACGGATGAAAGCCGCCGCTGCCCAGTTGGAGGAATTACCCCAGGCTGGGCGAAACTTTGAGTGGGTTACGGTTTGGATTGCAGATAAAGTAGTCGAGCGTCAGCCGGAAGTGAGCCTGCATGATCTGCAGGTGGCGTGGCTTTCACTCATGAAGCAAGTAAAAAATCATCAGCATCACCAGATTCATCGCGAAGAATTGTCGGTGCGCGAGCATATGACGCTTATCCTGCGTCGCTTGCAAGGTGGCGGCTACATGTTGTTTGAACAACTGTTCGATGTAACGCTTGGTGCGTCAGGATTGGTTGTCAGCTTTCTTGCGATGCTCGAACTCGCCCGCGAGGCGATGGTGGAGATTACGCAAAATGAAGCACTGGCGCCGATTTATGTCCGATTGCCTGAGGTTGGATGATGCAGGAGCTGTATAAGCCTGAGGATTACAAGCGTGTCCTTGAAACTGCCTTGTTAGTCGCGGCAGAACCTTTGCCTTTGTCCGAGCTGAAAAAACTTTTTGATGAAACGTTTGATGACGAGACATGGCAGATATTGCTGGACGATTTACGCCGTGACTGGTCAGATCGCGGTGTTGAACTGGTACGCCTGGCTTCTGGCTGGCGTTTTCAAACACGCCCCGAATATCAGGTTTATGTTGATCGATTGAAAAGCGAAAAAGCGCCCAGGTATTCACGTGCGGTGATGGAGACGCTGTCGATTATTGCGTATCGCCAGCCAGTGACGCGAGGTGATATTGAAGATATTCGTGGTGTAGCGGTGTCGCCCAACATATTGAAAACGCTTGAATCACGTGGCTGGATTGATGTGGTGGGCCATCGCGATGCGCCGGGCAGACCTGCGCTTTATGCCACTACAAAAATATTTCTGGATGACCTTGGCTTGCGTAGCTTGGCTGAGTTGCCGCCATTGAGTGAAATTGAGCGCGTCATGAATACTGAACCGAATCAGGCGACATTGACTGCCGATTTTGTTGCTTCAGTCAGTGACAGTGAAGTAGTGAGTGAAGAGATAAGTAAAGACACTACCGAGCTGGTTATCCGCAGTGCAAGCGTATTGCCGACAGAATGATGAAACAGAGGTTAGCCCACAGGGCACCATGAAAAAACCAGGCACTTCCGTTACACCACCCAGGGCTCAGCGTAGTAGCTTGCCGCGTAAGCCAGTTAATTCGACCCAGCCGCGCAAGGCCACGCCTTTTCGTGCTGCGCAAGGGGAATCCCGCGTATTGACCGAGGCGCGTAACGAGCGCCCAGGAACACGCCAGCCTGGACCGCTAATGCAAAGCGGGAGAGGCAATCACGTGGTATTTAGCGATCCGCCGAAGCTGCAAAAAGCCTTGGCAGATGCCGGACACGGCTCGCGTCGAGAAATTGAAGCGTGGATTATTGCGGGGCGCGTTAACGTCAACGGCGAGCCCGCACATATTGGACAGCGGGTTGGCCCGGACGACAAAATCCGGCTGAATGGCAAGTTGGTTCAGCTTAAGTTCTCGCACCGCTTGCCGCGTGTGGTGATGTACCACAAGCCTGAAGGTGAAATTGTTTCCAAGGATGATCCGCAGGGGCGGCCCAGTGTCTTCACCAAACTGCCACGCTTAAAAAATGGGCGGTGGATTTCCATCGGACGGCTGGATTTCAATTCCTGTGGTTTGCTGTTATTTACCAATGACGGCGGTTTGGCGCAGCGGATGATGCATCCAAAATACCAAATTGAACGTGAGTATGCTGTGCGCGTTCTGGGTGAGGTAACACCAGAGGTTTTGGAGCGTTTGCGTCAGGGGGTGCAGTTGGAAGACGGGTTGGCGCGATTTAATTTGATTGTTGAGTCGGGTGGCGAAGGTGCCAACCGCTGGTATCGCGTGGCACTCTCAGAAGGGCGTAATCGCGAAGTGAGGCGCATGTTCGAGGCTGTGGGCTTAACCGTGAGCCGCCTGATGCGTGTGCGGTATGGGCCTGTTCAGCTGCCGCCCCGTCTGAAACGAGGGCAGTCCTGCGACTTGGAGCCAGGCGAGGTCGAAGCCTTGATGAAGCTATTACCCCCAGAACAAAAAACCGGAATATCACGATTTTTACGCAGTGAAGAAGGTTTAGATAATCTGAGTTTCATGTCGGATGATGACGCAAGCGATCGAATTGATTTTGCAGAGAAATGAGGCCTCTGCTATAATTTCGCTCCTTTAGTTGGCACCGTTCTCGGGAGAGAAAAGAATGGGCTTTTTAGCCCATTTTTTATTTGTCGAACGGATGTGTGTGCGAATGCAGCTTAATGATTTAATTGAGAAAACTGTGATTGGTTTGGGGTTTGAGCTCGTTGAAGTTGAATCGAGCCCACGCGCCAGACTGTTGCGCGTCTTTATTGATCATCCTGAAACGGATGATCAGGCGTCGCGTGGTATCAGTGTGGACGACTGTTCTACTGTGAGTCATCAGTTGTCCCATGTTTTTTTGGTTGAAAATATTGATTATGATCGGCTGGAGGTGTCCTCGCCCGGGCCGGATCGTGCGCTGACCAAAGTGGCAGATTTTCGGCGTTTTACAGGTTGTGAGATTCAGCTGAAATTGCGTGTCCCATTAGGGAATCAGCGTAATTTCAAGGGCGTCATTGAAGCCGTGGCAGGTGAAGAAGGTGCAGAAAATTTTAGTCTGCGAGTTGAAGATGTGCTGCATGAGATTGCGCTAGCTAACGTGGATCGAGCGCGTTTAGTGCCAACGTTCTGAATATTGTCGGAGAACCACCTATGAGCCGTGAATTGTTACTGTTGGTTGATGCTTTGGCCCGCGAGAAAAATGTCGCCAGGGATATCGTGTTTGATGCGCTAGAGCAAGCGCTCGCGCAAGCGACCAAGAAGCGTGTCAGCGATGAGGCTGATATCCGCGTCGAAATCGATCACGAAACTGGTGAGTACGAGGCGTTCCGTCGTTGGTTGGTTGTCGAGGATAGCGCGGTAGAAAATCCTGAGGTGCAAAAGGGATTGAAAGAAGCTCAGCTGGAAATTTCAGATATCGGGCTCGAGGAATACATTGAAGAGGCAATGGAGCCCATCGATTTTGGTCGTATCGGTGCTCAGGCCGCCAAGCAGGTTATTCTGCAAAAAATTCGGGATGCCGAGCGTGAGCAGATGTTAAATGACTTCCTTGAGCGTAAGGAACATCTCGTCAGCGGCACGGTTAAGCGGTTGGATCGTGGTAGCGCCATCATTGAGGTGGGCCGCATTGAGGCTTTATTGCCGCGTGATCAGATGATCCCCAAAGAAAATCTTCGCCCCGGCGACCGCGTGCGCGCTTGGCTGATGAAAATTGACCGGCAGGCGCGAGGTCCGCAGTTGATTTTGTCTCGTACTGCACCTGATTTCATCATGAAGCTGTTCGAGCTTGAAGTCCCTGAGATTGAAGATGGGTTGCTTGAAATTAAAGCGGCCGCGCGTGACGCGGGTATGCGGGCAAAAATTGCCGTTAAATCGAATGACCCCCGCGTCGATCCTATTGGCACCTGCGTTGGTATGCGTGGTTCGCGGGTTACCGCAGTTACAAATGAGTTGTCTGGTGAGCGTGTTGACATCATTAATTGGTCGGCAGACCCGGCTCAGTTCGTAATCGGTGCTTTAGCCCCGGCAGAAGTACAAAGCATCATGGTGGATGAAGAAAAGCATGCAATGGATGTGGTCGTGGATGAAGCCAATCTTGCTATTGCCATTGGTCGCGGTGGGCAAAATGTACGTTTGGCTTCCGAGTTGACGGGGTGGACCATCAATTTAATGACTGTTGAGCAGTCGCAAGAAAAGTCAGCTTCTGAATCCGAATCGATTCGCGCTTTGTTTGTTGCAAAGCTCGATGTTGATGAAGAGGTGGCGAATATTTTGATTGAAGAAGGATTTTCTTCGTTAGAAGAAATTGCTTACGTGCCGTTAGCAGAAATGCTTGAAATTGATGCGTTCGATGAAGTGGTGGTGAATGAGTTGCGTGAGCGTGCGCGTAATGTTTTATTAACTGCAGCCATCGTGGATGAAGAGCAACTGGATAAAGTAGCTGAAGATATGCTCGCATTAGAGGGGATGGACGCTGGATTGGCAGCAAAACTGGCGAAGAGCGGGGTTACGGATCGTGAGGCATTGGCGGATCTGGCAGTCGATGAGTTAATTGAAATGACTGGGATGGACGCTGATCGAGCAAAAGACTTGATTGTCGTTGCGCGTGCCCATTGGTTCGCTGAGGAAGAATGAGGGTAAAGGCATGGCTTTGATGACTGTTTCTGAATTTGCAACCGAGCTGAAAATGCCGGCTCCTGATCTACTGGATCAACTTACCAAGGCCGGCGTTGGAAAACAAGCTCCTAGCGACATGATGTCGGAGCAGGATAAAACGCGCCTGTTGGACTATCTGCGCAAATCGCACGGAGAGTCTGCGTCCAAGTCAAAGATCACTTTGACACGTAAGCAGACAACCGAGATAAAGTCATCGGATGCTGCGGGTAGATCGCGTACCATTCAAGTTGAAGTGCGTAAAAAGCGCGTGTTTGTCAAGCGAGATGCACCAGAAGTGGCAGCCAAAGCTGATACAGCGACGGAAAAAAGCCTGGCGACTGAGTTACCACAAACGGAAGAATTCGCCATCGAGTCACCGTTGGAGCACAAAATAGAAGCGCAGATGGAAGTTCAAGCAGAAGTGCTGCCAGTAAAAGATATGGGGCTTGTAAAGGCAGCAGTCGTTTCTGCAGAGAGAGCGGCAGAAAGAAGTTCACCCGCGATAGAGGTTAAGGCTGAAGAGCCTTTGGCTGGGGATATTGAACTAGTTACTGCCTCATCTGGTAGTCAGGATGCAGCCTCTGTTGTGCCGCAGCTCCCGCTGGCACCCATTGAGCAAAGCGAACCGATTGAGAAAGCTGAGCAAGCTGCAACGCCTGAGGTGAAAGTAGCTGTTGTACGGTCTACTGCAAAACCAAAAGCAAAATCAGTCATAGATTCGGCTGAGCGTGCGCTACGAGATTCAGAAGCGAAACGTCAGGCGCAGCTGGCAGCAATTCAAGCGGCTGAGTTTGAGGCAAGAAATGCGCGTGAAACGAGGATTCGCGCTGAGGCTGAGGCGCGTGTTGTACAGCAGCAGGCTGCTGTTGCCGCGGCTACTGTGGCAGCTGCAGCACCAAAGGTCTTAGCCAAAGTGGTAACTCCAACAGGGGGTGTTTCAGGCACGATACACAAACCCGCAGGTAAGGAGTCAGAAACAAAGGCCAAGCCTGCCAAGAAAGCTGTATGGAAAGATGATGCGACCAAGCGTCGGACGATCAAAACCCGAGGTGACACTGGCCCCTCTGGCTGGCGTGGTGCCAAAGGTGGCGGGCGTCATAGTGGCGGGCATCGTGGGCATAATGAAGATAGTAATGCCCCGCAGCAGGTGGTTGAAGCCATAATTCATGATGTACAGGTACCGGAAACTATTTCGGTTGCTGATCTTTCACACAAGATGACAGTTAAAGCATCTGAAGTCATCAAAGTGATGATGAAGATGGGTTCGATGGTGACAATCAATCAGGTGTTAGATCAAGAAACTGCGATGATTGTGGTTGAGGAAATGGGCCACCGCGCATTCGCTGCCAAGTTAGACGATCCAGAGACTTTCCTGGATGATCAGGTAGAGCACAAGGTGTTTGAGCAATTGCCGCGTGCCCCCGTTGTTACGGTCATGGGCCATGTGGATCACGGCAAAACATCTTTGCTTGACTATATTCGCAAGAGCCGTGTGGCACATGGTGAAGCAGGTGGAATTACTCAACACATTGGTGCTTATCACGTAGAAACACCACGCGGCATGATTACATTTCTTGATACACCAGGACACGAAGCATTTTCGTCGATGCGTGCACGTGGTGCAAAAGCCACCGATATCGTTATTTTGGTTGTTGCGGCGGATGATGGTGTTATGCCGCAAACTAAAGAGGCGATTCATCATGCTAAAGCGGCGGGGGTACCGCTGGTTGTCGCTATTACTAAAATTGACAAGCCCGACGGCAATCCTGAGCGGGTCAAACAAGAGCTGGTAGCTGAAGGTGTTGTACCAGAGGAATATGGTGGCGACTCGCCATTCATTGGTGTATCCGCTAAATCAGGCGCGGGTGTGGATGAGTTGCTTGAGCAATTGCTTTTACAGGCTGAAGTCCTTGAGCTGAAGGCTCCTGTTGATGCCCCGGCAAAAGGTATAGTAATCGAAGCGCGCCTGGATAAAGGCAAGGGCCCGGTCGCTACGCTGTTGGTACAGTCAGGAACTCTGCGGAGGGGAGACTCTCTTCTGCTCGGGTCGGTTTTTGGCCGCGTGCGTGCCATGCTGGATGAGAATGGAAAATCCATTGAAACAGCAGGCCCATCCATTCCAGTTGAAATTCAAGGGTTGACTGATGTTCCTGCTGCGGGTGATATCGGTATGGTGCTTGCTGATGAACGCAAGGCGCGCGAAATTGCTTTGTTCCGGCAAGGCAAGTTTCGCGATGTCAAGCTGGCTAAGCAACAGGCGGCAAAACTTGAAAACATGTTTGAGCAACTGGCTGAGGGAGAAATAAAAACCTTGCCATTAATTGTTAAAGCGGATGTGCAGGGATCTCAAGAAGCGCTGGTTCAGTCACTCAACAAGCTATCCACGAGCGAAGTTAAGATATCCATTATCCATGCTGGTGTGGGGAGCATTAGTGAATCTGATGTTAATTTGGCCTCCGCATCCAAGGCGGTAATTATTGGCTTTAACACAAAAGCAGATGCGGGCGCACGCAAGGCGGCTGAAAGCTTTGGCGTAGATATTCGTTTTTACAGCATCATTTATGCCGTAGTGGATGAGGTAAAGGCTGCTCTGTCAGGAATGCTGGCACCCGAGAAAAAAGAAGTAGTGCTGGGTATGGTCGAGATTCGTCAAGTATTCCGCATTTCCAGAGTAGGGGCGGTGGCCGGCTGTATGGTTTTGTCGGGCATTGTTAAGCGCAATGCCTCAGTACGTGTGTTACGCAATAATGTTGTAGTGCATACAGGGGAACTGGATTCATTGAAGCGCTTCAAGGACGATGCAAAGGAAGTCAGAGAAGGCTTTGAATGCGGTTTGAGTCTCAAGAATTTCAATGACATCAATGAAGGTGATCAACTTGAAGTTTTTGAAACGCAGGAAATTGCGCGTTCGCTTTAATCGGTAATGGCGATACAGCGTGGTTTTGCGCGATCTGACCGTGTAGCAGAACAGCTTCGCCGCGAGCTGGCTGATCTGTTACGGTTTTATCTCAAAGACCCACGTATTGCTTCACTGCTGTCACTAGTGACAGTGACCGATGTTGAGGTAACCGTCGATTACGCACATGCCAAGGTTTTTTATACGTCCTTAGCGGGTGCAGAGTCAAAAGAGGTTCTTGCAGAAGGCCTAAAAAGGTCGGCTGGATTTTTGCGGCGCGAGTTGGGCCGTCGGTTGCGCATACATCAAATTCCCGAATTGCATTTTTTCTATGATGCCTCTGTCGAGCGAGGAACCTACCTGTCGGGATTGATTGATGAGGCAGTTAAATCGGATAAAAAGCTGGATAACGATTGAACGCACCACGACGTCCCCCCCGCCGTCGTCTGGATGGCGTTTTTCTGCTAGATAAGTCTTTAGGCGTCTCTTCCAACTACGCCCTGCAAGCCGCACGGCGCCTTTATAACGCGGATAAAGCCGGGCATACGGGCACGCTTGATCCATTGGCCACTGGCTTGTTACCCCTTTGTTTTGGTGAAGCAACAAAATTTTCCAGTGCGTTGCTCGATGCCGATAAACGCTATATTGCTACCGTTCAGCTAGGAATTACCACGGATACGGCGGATGCCGAAGGGGCTGTTTTAATACGGCGCCCCGTGACAACAACCCGTGCTGATTTAGAGCGGGTGCTCATCCGGTTTCAGGGTGATATCGAGCAAATTCCTCCTATGCACTCAGCATTGAAGCGCGATGGCAAGCCCTTGTATGCTTATGCCCGCGAGGGTATTGTGCTAGAGCGTGCACCCAGACATGTACATATTTATCAGATTCAATTACTTGAATGGGAAGCTGAGCGTTTTGTATTTGAGGTCAGTTGCAGCAAGGGCACTTACATACGAACCCTAGCTGCGGATATTGGTGAAGCATTGGGTTGTGGTGGCCACTTAATTGCACTGCGGCGAACAGGCATAGGCGCATTGGATATCACACAGGCGCATACGATCACTGTGCTTGAGTCCCTCGATAACCCAGCTCGCGATACATTACTTTTACCACCGGATGCACTGCTGCCGGGTCTTGTCATTGCACAGCTGGA
>JAYTIQ010000178.1:0-3072 GCA_043731705.1 Rugosibacter sp. | reverse complement strand
CTTTGTTGCGTATCACTGAACTACGCGCTTTTGAAACTTCCCACGTGCATGATCAGCCCTCGTTGATGGAACGGGCAGGGCATGCTGCGGCCGTCATCGCCATGCGCATTCTCGGCCCCCGCCCCGCACCCGTGCTGATTCTTGCAGGGCCGGGAAATAACGGAGGCGATGCATTTGTGCTGGCGCGCGTGCTGCATGAAAATAAAATTCCTGTGCAGGCGGTGTTTTTGGGTGATGCGTCCAATTTACCGCAAGATGCTAAACAAGCGCTCGCCAAGTGGCGTATCACCGGCGCCGACTTTTCAGCTACCGTGCCTACGGGTAATTATGGTTTGGTGGTGGATGGCTTGTTTGGTATCGGCCTCACGCGACCGATTACCGGCGACTATGCCGCGCTGATCGAGCGCATCAATCAGTTTGCCGGTCCTGTACTGGCGCTGGATATTCCTAGTGGGCTGGATGCGGATACAGGCCGCGTGATCGGTAGCGATCATGAGCCAGGCTGCGCTGTCCGCGCAACGCATACGGTCAGTTTTATTGCGGGCAAACCGGGGTTGTTTACGCTCGATGGGCCAGATCATTGCGGCCAAATTAGTATAGATGCACTTGGCTTGGCGGAGGCCATCACCGCCCCCGGCGGGCTGTTGGCGATGGATGATTTTCGCGAGTATTTGCGGCCTCGGCAACGCAATACGCATAAAGGCCGGTTTGGTTCGCTGGCCGTGATTGGTGGAGCGCACGGCATGAGTGGCGCGGCTTTGCTGGCTGGCCGAGCGGCGCTGCATCTGGGCGCGGGGCGCATATTTGTCGGGTTGCTGGAAACATTGCCCGTTGATCCGCTGCAACCAGAACTCATGCTGCGCTCAGCAATCGCTGCGTTAGCGCAGGCGACAACGGCGGTTATCGGCCCTGGTTTGGGTGTTTCCGAGGCTGCGCTGGAGGTTCTGCGCCGTATCACCAGCGCCGAGTTTCCCTTGCTGCTGGATGCCGATGCGTTGAATCTGTTGGCGCTGCATCCCGTGCTGGCACGGCAAATGGCTTATCGCACAGCACCCACCGTACTCACCCCGCATCCTGCGGAAGCTGCCCGTCTGTTGTCTGTATCCATTGCAGCAATTCAGTCTGACCGGGTGGCGGCCGCACTGGAAATCGCACACCGATTCAATGCGCATGTCGCGCTCAAAGGCTGTGGCACCGTGGTTGCGCATCCCGGTGGACAATGGCGCATTAACCCGACAGGCAATGCCGGCCTTGCCTCTGGCGGAACGGGCGATGTGCTGGCCGGTTTGGTGGGGGCGTTGCTGGCTCAAGGTTGGCCGGCGGCAAGCGCCTTGTCGTGCGGTGTTTATTTACACGGAGCTGCGGCCGATGACCTAGTAGAAGCCGGGCAAGGGCCGATTGGCCTGACTGCTGGTGAAATCATTCCTGCGGCACGCCGCCTTTTCAACGATTGGATTGCAACTCATGCCTGAATCCCGGCCGCTCCTTGGCATACTTTACCTAATGGGTGCCGTCTTTTTCTTTACTGCGCTTGACGCCACATCAAAATATCTGACGCAAACGTTTCCGTTACCCATGATTGTCTGGGCGCGCTACGGGATTCATCTCCTGCTGATGGTCGTCTTTCTTGCCCCAACCATGCGCTCCAATCTGATTACAACAAAATATCCCTGGCAACAAATTGCTCGTGGCGTAGTGTTGATGACAACTTCATGTTTTGGCATTGCCGGCTTTAGCATGTTGCCCCTGGCTGAAGCCACGGCGGTGATTTTTCTTTCTCCCTTGATCGTGGTGTTGCTCGCTCGCTGGCTCTTGGCTGAAAAAATCACGCTGGGACGATGGTTTGCTGTTGCGGCCGGTTTTTTGGGCGTGCTGCTGATTGCCAGGCCAGGCGGTGCGGTATCTGCCAAAGGCTTGCTCTTGATGGTTATCACGGCTTTTTTGTATGCCATTTACCAAATCCAGACCCGGCGGTTATCACCCCATGAGAATTCACTGACCATGCTGTTTTATGGGGCATTGGTGGGTTCGATTGGCTTGAGTATTGCCGTGCCGTTTTATTGGGGCGGGCCGATACCAAACACGTTTCAGATATTTCAGATTCTCTCTTTGGGTGTGCTGGGCGGATTGGGTCATTGGCTATTCATCATGGCTTTTCGGCATGCCAAGGCCTCGACGCTGGCCCCTTTCACTTATGCGCAATTGGTTTGGGCGATCGTGCTGGGTTGGTTGGTTTACGACCATTTACCCGATGGATTGGCCATTATCGGGATGATCATCATTGCGGTGAGCAGCATGTCCATCGCGTTCTCTGAGCGCTTCAAGAAATCCGCTGTGCCTGCTACGGATGAGGCTTTTTGAGTAACCCGATCCTGACTGGAGACGTACCGAACATTTGACTTCCCCCTGTTAGAATAAAACAGAACTTATTCAGGCTCGACATCATATGGAAACTTTGCAAAACCCGCTCGCGCTGGCCGCTGAAATTGAACGTAATGTGCTGGTTGCGTTGGCTGAAGATATTGGTGGCGGTGATATCACCGCATTACTCACCCCGGCGGATCGGCGCTCACAAGGCATGGTTGTTTGCCGTGAAGACGCTGTGTTAGCCGGTACGGATTGGTTCAACGCCTGCTTTAGCCGGCTAGACCCAACGGCCGTCATTCACTGGGCAGCGAATGACGGGGAGCGTATCGGCGCAGGGCAAACACTCTGCCAGATAGAGGCTAATACGCGTGCGTTGTTAACTGCAGAGCGCACGGCGCTTAACTTTTTACAGCTACTCTCGGCGACCGCAACGACCACGCGCGCGTATGTTGAGGCGGTAAACGGCACGCGCGCACGTATTGTGGATACGCGCAAAACCTTGCCGGGTTTGCGCCTCGCGCAAAAATATGCAGTGACCTGTGGCGGGGGAACAAATCATCGGCTCGGCCTCTACGATGGGCTGCTGATCAAGGAAAATCACATCATTGCCGCAGGTGGCGTGGTGTCAGCGCTAGAACGCGCCCGTGCCATTGCGCATGACGATGTTTTTATCCAGATTGAGGTTGAAACGCTGACGCAACTCAG
>JAYTIQ010000177.1:0-8123 GCA_043731705.1 Rugosibacter sp. | reverse complement strand
CAAGCCCACCACCACCAAAAACTCCGCCGCCAAGGACGTGCCTTGAGAGAACACATAGTCACGCTCAAGACCCGCCCAAGTCACGCCCACCGCATCGGCATGCAGTGCGGCATCCAAGGCCTGCGTGAGCTGACTGCGCCGCGCAGGTAAATCCGCCACCGCAATACGCAGCCGCGCCTGCGGGTTTTGCGTCAATAAATCCCGCGCCCAGCGCGCGGCCGCCTGGCACTCAGCCTCCGCATCCATGCACTCGCCAGCCAGGATATTTGCGTGCGCGGCTGGATGAGAAAAATCCACCACAAATAATTCCACACCCCGCTCAGCCAGCGCCTTCATCAATCTCGCCAACAACGGGTCTGGCGCCGTAAAACCCGCCCAGCCGATACACTTGGGCAAACCTGTCAAACCCCGTTCAACACAACCAATCCGCCACAACATCGCCGCATCCGCCGTATGCCAGCCCCCTGGCGCGCAAATTTTCTCCACCTCATCACGCCAGCGCAAAAAGGCGCAATATTCTTCCGTCCGCAAAGCTTCGGGCACGTTGATCCGCCAGCCAAGACGCAAACTTTCCGCCTCGGCAGCCGCTAACGCCAGACCATCGCGGTCAAACAATGCAGCAGCCTGTACCGCCAGTTCATCAGATGCTGAGCCAGAAGCGGCCTCGCCCCCACCCAGATCACGCGCCACCGCCCGCTCCCACACCACCCGCTCCTGCGGCCGCGTAAGAAACCGCCCCGGCAAGGCCGTCGGCGCAATCTCCCCGCGCAACAAAGCCGCAGACGTCACGTGATCCAGCCACTGCGTCGGCGTCGCGCTCAGCAAAGCCTGCCAAGCCCGCGCCCCCGCCTGCATTTGCGCCACCCCATGCGCCCGCCGCAAATCCGCCGCCAACCGCGCCGTCGGGCAGAGCACCATCACATCCGGCCCACCGGGTAAATCCGCTAAAGGGTGTATGGGTAAACCTGCGTACAAATCGTTCAGCATAAAAAATAGAACCTAAAAAAAGTCGGCGCTGGTGAGACGGCTTGGTTATGCCAGCTTGCCTTTAGAAACGTATCGAACAAAGCCAAAAGAAAAGGAAAACTTGGATGGTGTGAGGTCAGTTGTCAAAAAAGGATACGAACAGGATCATGCTACCCGCCTTTTTCGTAGAACTGGCGTTCAAAAGCAATTGGCAATAGATAGCCTACGCGAGCCTGTTTGCGTTGTCGTTTATAAAATATTCGATGTATTCCGTAATAGCTTGAATAGCCTCGTCGCGTGTTTTGAAACGCCTATGATTTATCAGTTAATTTTTAAGCAGTCCTCAAAAACTTTCCATGGGTGCGTTGTCATAGCAATTGCCACGGCGTGACATCGAAGCAACCATACCAAATTTATCGAGTACTTTTCGATACTCATACGCACAATACTGACTTCCTCGATCCGAGTGATGAATCAAACCATTTGGAGGGCGCTTTTCGGAAATACCCCGAAACAAGGATTGAATGATCAGATTTTTTGTCATGCGCTCACTCATGGCATACCCTACCACGCCCCCGCTGAATAGGTCTTTATGGCCTGCCAGATAAAGCCAGACTTCATCTGTCGGCACATAGGTAATATCACTTACCATATTTGGTTCGGTGTCGTTGCGGTGAATCCCTGATTCAGCACATTCGGGGCAACCGGCATACTATGGTTTGAATCTGTGGTGACTCTGAATTTCCGTTTTTGCTTGCAGCGTATGCCCAACTTCTTGCGCAGGCATTTAACGCAATGAACGGTGGTATTAACGCCATTGTCTGCCAAATCTTCTTGGAGCCTCTCCGCACCATAGGTTTCGCGAGTGCGCTGATGCGCCGCTTTGATTTCAACTTCCAGACGCGCGTCTTCTTGCGCCCGCTTTTTTTAACTGATCTCGCTCCATTTTGATTCCTGCCAGCTCGCGCTTCACTTTGGACAACTCGAGCTCGATTTCTGTCAGTGGTCGCTGAGCCTTGCCAATCTCTCCCAGTTTTCCCTCCTTCGATGTCCTTACCCAAGTGATCAAGGTCATTTTGGTATCAACAGTTGCTTTGCCACTGCTTCTGCACTTAGTCCTTCTTCTTGCACCCGCTTGACGGCTTGTTCTCTAAATTCTTTGCTGTAAATTGCATTAGGAATTCTTTGTTTCATGGGATACCTCCGTCTTAAGTTTATTAAAACGTTCGTATCTACTTTTTTCAACTTACCTCATTTCCAGATCAAAGCGCAAAACGCCAACCAAGGTCAGATAGGGAATGCGTCTGCGGTCACGTTCAGGCCGGTCTGAAACATTCTGAATGGCAAGTGGGTAATGCCGACCACACCCTATACCGTGAGTAATTTCCGCTCATCCACCTAGTCGTCATCTCCTTCTGGCGAAGGCACGTCAAAGACCAGTGCGTTGTTGTCATCACGCCCTGACAAAACGTCGTGCGTCTTTAAGCAGCAGAATCAGTTGCCGCTCGTGCGCAGGCGTTGGCTCGAAACCGAAACGGCGATAAAACGCATCAGCTTCAGCGTTGATGGGATGCGTTAGCAAAGCCCTGATACCCGCCTGTTCGACAATGACTACCGTGCGACTAATGGCGTCCTGAAGCAGACTGAAACCCAGACCCCGCCTTTGGTAGTCGAGATCGACCGCAAGCCTGGCCAGAATCACCAGCGGGATTGGGTATTGCCCCATACCACGACGAATCCGCTCGGGTGCCTCCAGCGTGTCGATTTGACCAACGGTCAAACTAAAGTACCCTGCAACTCGATCCTCATCGCAGACAACAAAGGTTCTTGCAGAACCACTGCTCTGGGCTTGACGCGCATGACGCAGCAGCCAATCGGTGAGAGCGGGTTTTCCGCAGTCAAATTCTTCCAGACGGTGCGATGCATCAAGCGGCTGAGGTGCCGATAGGCTCACTTTTTATCCCAAACCGGACGTCGGGAAAAGAGATCGGCGAGACCCGTGTTGTCAGATTCGGGGCGATCCAGCATTTTTAAGAGCGCTTGGTATTGACTGCCGGAAACCATAAACAGACGTTGGTCGAGCAAAGTCTGTTCAGCGGCTTGGTATGCGGCATCAAGAATGAAATCAGTCAGCGACTTGTGTGCCACTTCGGCAGCGCGGCGCAGCACAGTCTCCTGCTCGGGTGTTGCACGCAGCCCAAGTCGAGCTGAGCGCGCAGTTAAGGTAGTGGCAGTCATGGCAGCTCCAATTGAATGTACGAATAGCTCAATGTTAGTACAAATGACGCAATCTTGTCCAGTGGGCTAACACCCCAATCAGGACGAGACAACTACCATGCCGCCTTGTGAAACGCCCAAATCGCAGAAAACACAAACTTTTGCGCAACGCATGCCTATCTGCGTTGGAGGCGGGATGCGGGCTCGGTTCCACGTCTTATCGTTGAGTTTTAGATACAGACTGGCGTACCAAGGGTGTTTTGCGAACTTCGTCAAGGGGCAGCGGCCGCCCACGATCCAGCAGTTGGGAAAGGATGGTGTATTGCCTGGCGTTGATTTGCTTCTCATCGAAGGCGCGGCGGATATTGCTCTCGTGCAGCAGCATGGCGACGAGGCGGTTGACGCGGTCTTGCAGTCAGGCTCCAGCACTAAGCCAGTCGGAATACCATTAGCATTTAACCGCCTTTTACTTCTCTGTCACATCCTCATTTTTAGGCAGCAGCTCAATCGCCTGCACCGCGCGTGACTGAGCCTCGATGGGGATGAGATCACGTATCTCCTTATCCTCACCTGTCACTTTCAGGTCGCGGAACTTTCTTGCGGTGACGAGCACACGCGACTCCAGCGTGGCGACGGACTTGTTGTAGGCGGAGACGGCATCGTTCAGGTTTTTGCCCACACCCGCCCAGTGGTCGCCGAGTACGGCGATGCGCTCATACAGTTCACGCCCCAGTACGCTAATGCGTTCGGCATTATCGGTCAGCGCTTGTTGCGTCCAGCCGTAGGCGACGGCGCGCAACAGGGCAATCAGCGTGGTGGGCGTGGCCAGGATCACGCGCGCATCCACGCCCGCCTCAATCAACGAGGGGTCCGCTTCCAAGGCGGCGGAATAGAACATTTCACCGGGTAAAAACAACACCACAAAGTCCGGCGTGGGCTGGAACTGCTCCCAATACGCCTTGCGGCCAAGCTTGGTCAGGTGATCCCGCACTTGCCGTGCGTGATCAGCGAGTTTGCGTTTTTTCTCTGCTTCGTCGGTGGCTTCCAAAGCATCCAAGTAGGCTGCCAGCGGCGCTTTGGCGTCCACCACGATGTTCTTGCCGCCGGGCAGTTTGACGATCATGTCCGGGCGCAGGCGGCCTTCTTCGGTGTTGGTGCTTTCCTGCTCGAAAAAATCGCAATGGTCGAGCATGCCGGCCATTTCAACGACGCGTTTTAATTGCAGTTCGCCCCAGCGGCCACGGGTTTGCGGGGCGCGCAGGGCTTTGACCAGATTGCCCGTCTCGGCACGCAAGGCCAGTTGCGCTTCGGACATCTGCCGCACTTGCTCACTTAATGTGGCGTAGGCGTCAATGCGCTGCTTTTCAATATTGCCGATCTGCTGCTCGAACTTTTCCAGCGAGGCTTTCACGGGCGTGACCAATTCGCCGATGGCCAGCTGGCGCTTTTCCAGATCCGCTTTGGCAGCGGCCTGGGTCGCGGCTTGTTGCGACTCTAACGTGGCACGAGCGAGTTCCATGAATGTCTGGTTGTTTTTCGCCAGCGCATCGGCTGAGATGACCTTGAACGCATCGGCAAAGCTGTCACGCGCCGCTTCCAGCGTGGCCTGGCGCTCGGCGAACAGCGTGCGTTCGGCGGCAAGCTCGGTTTCCAGCTCGGCGCGCCGTATCGCCAGCGCCGACTTTTCTTCGCGTAGTGCGACAAGCTCGGCTTCACGCGTGGCGAGTTGCGCTGCGAATTTTTCCTCGATTTGCGCCCGGGTATCGGCCTCACGTTTTCTGAGCAAAAAGACAACGAGCCCGCCGCCAAGCAAAAGCCCCAACAGAAACACCAAGACGCTGGCCATAAAACTATTCATGCGGATTACCTGTCAAAAAAACCACGGATCAAGCGCCCCGCTTTTTTGGTTGGCCGCCCGCGTAGGCCCTCGCCCGGGGTGGGCGACATTTGCTTCATCTCGCGCTGCTGGGCGCGGTGCGCCACGCTTTCCGGCGTTTCTTCATAGAGCCGCTGCGCTTCAGGCGCCGGGCGACGCTGGGCATTCGTACCGCGCACGCACACCACCCATAGCGTGTCGCCCAACTTCATTTCCACCAGATCACCGCATTTCACTTCCCGCGAGGGTTTGACGGGATGGCCATTGAGCTTGATGCGTCCCGCCTCTATCGCCTCGGTTGCAAGGCGGCGGGTTTTGAAGCATCGCGCTGCCCACAGCCATTTATCGATGCGCTGGCGCGAAATATCCACTGCAGCATCAGCCATGAAAATGCACGAACTCCTCCAGCGCAGCGCGTTCGGTAGTCAGGGTATTTACCAAAGCGGTGTTGTCGATATAGCCCAGGGCCATGCCGCACACTAGCTGATCATGCTCGCCCAAATTCAATAGTTTTGCGATGATGCGATGGTAGTCAATCCACGCTGCTTGCGGGCAGGTATCCAGTCCGCGCGCACCTGCGGCGAGCATGACGTTCTGCAAAAACATGCCGAAATCAAGCCAGCTGCCCATCGCTAAACGGCGATCAATCACGAACATCAGCGCAACCGGTGCATCAAACAACGTATAGTTTTTGCGGTGTTGCGCGCGAGTTTTTTCGGTCTCACCTTTGCCAATGCCCAACAAGCCATAGAGATCCCAACCCACTTTGCGCCGCCGCGCAAGATAAGGGTCAAAAAATTCCTTGGCATAATAGTCATACTCGGGTTTATGGCTGGTGTCATTCGCGTCAAACGCACAGCAGACTTCATCGACTAATCGGTTGCGCATCTGGCCGGTTAACACATGCACCTGCCAGGGCTGAGTATTAGTACCCGATGGCGCACGTGCGGCAACTTGCAATAGATCGGTAATGGTTTCGTGCGACACAGCGGTGGGCAAAAAAGCGCGGACTGATTTTCTGCCCTTCATGACGGCATCCACTGCGGTTTTTACAACAGCGGCATCCATTACAGTTTTGTCAGTCATCATTTGTCGTTTCTCTTGAAATAAAAAATCGCCCGCAGGGACAACATGGAAACTTTACGAGGCCTCTTTTAACTGCTCCAAAATCTGCGGGTTTTCGAGTGTCGACACGTCTTGCGTAATGGCCTCGCCTTTGGCCAGACTGCGCAGCAGGCGGCGCATGATTTTTCCGGATCTGGTTTTGGGCAGATTGTCGCCAAAGCGAATTTCTTTCGGCTTGGCAATCGGGCCAATTTCCTTGGCCACCCAGTTGCGCAAATCATTGGCAATTTTCTTCGCCTCTTCTGCGCTGGGCCGCGCTTGCTTCAACACCACAAAAGCGCAAATCGCTTCGCCCGTCACCTCATCGGGACGTCCAACCACGGCGGCCTCGGCCACCAAGGGGTTGGACACCAGCGCCGATTCAATTTCCATCGTGCCCATGCGATGCCCGGAGATATTCAGCACATCGTCAATGCGCCCCGTGATGGTGAAATAGCCGGTTTCTGCGTCCCGCATCGCACCGTCGCCTGCAAGATAAAGCTTGCCTTGAAAATCCTGTGGGAAATACGATTTTTTGAAGCGCTCCGGGTCTCCCCAAATGGTGCGGATCATCGACGGCCAGGGCTTGGTCACTACCAGAATACCGCCCTTGCCCCACTCTAGTTCGTGCCCAGCCTCATCCACAATCGCCGCCTGAATACCGGGGAAAGGCAAGGTGCAAGAACCAGGCACCAAAGGGGTTGCACCTGGCAAGGGGGTAATCATGTGGCCGCCGGTTTCGGTTTGCCAGAAGGTATCTACAATCGGGCAGTGGCTACCGCCAATGTGTTTGTAATACCACTCCCAAGCGGCAGGGTTGATCGGCTCACCGACTGAACCCAAAAGACGCAAAGAAGTTAAATCGTATCTGTCAGGATGCACGCTCGCGGTTGTTTCCGCCGCTTTGATGAGCGAGCGAATAGCCGTCGGCGCGGTGTAAAAAATGCTCACTTTATGGTCTTGAATCATGCGCCAGAAGCGCCCGGCATCGGGATACACCGGCACGCCCTCAAACACGATTTGCGTGCCGCCACAGGCCAAGGGGCCGTAGGCAATATAAGTGTGCCCGGTAACCCAGCCAATGTCTGCCGTGCACCAGAACACATCGTTCGGCTTCAAATCAAACGTCCATTTTGTAGTCAGCACGGCATGCAGCAAATAACCGCCCGAACTATGCTGCACGCCCTTGGGCTTGCCGGTGGAACCCGACGTGTACAGCAAAAACAGCGGATGCTCGGCACCTACCCACTCTGGCTCGCAGGTCTCGGATTGGCCAGCGACAACATCATCCCACCACACATCTCGCCCGGCGGCCATGTTGCAAGCCCCATCCGTGCGACGATAAACAATGACCGAGTGAATCGACTCGCAACCGCCCAAGGCCAAGGCCTCATCCACGGCTGGTTTTAGCGGAATGGCCTTGCCGCCACGACATTGCTCATTCGCCGTAATGACCGCCACAGCACCCGCATCGACAATGCGTTCCTGCACACTCTTGGCCGAGAAGCCGCCAAACACCACTGAATGAATCGCGCCAATACGCGCGCAGGCTTGCATGGCCACCACACCTTCGATCGACATCGGCATGTAAATCAGTACGCGGTCACCCTTTTTGATGCCCCGCGCTTTGAGCCCATTGGCAAACAAAACGACGCGCACGAGCAATTCTTTATAGGTCACGCGCGTTATCCTGGCGTCATCCGCTTCAAAAATCAGCGCGACTTTATCGCCAATACCAGCTGCCACCTGGCGATCCAGACAGTTGTAGGAAACATTCAGTTTGCCATCCGCAAACCACTTGTAAAACGGCGCGTCCGTCTCATCCAGCACCTGATTAAAAGGCGTCTGCCAACTCACATGCTCCCTAGCCAGGCGCGCCCAGTAGCCGGTGTAATCCTGCTCAGCTTCCTGGCATAAAGCCTCGTAAGCCGCCATGCCAGAGATAGTGGCCTGGCTGACA
>JAYTIQ010000176.1:0-2154 GCA_043731705.1 Rugosibacter sp. | reverse complement strand
CTTCCAAGAATTTTTTTGGTACGATTAAACATAGAGTGCTTTCATTTCCAATTGTAAAACGGCTCAATGTAATCGAGCAAATCCGTCTTTTTTTATTTCTTCCCGTATGCGGCAGCGGGTACCATGTGCCTGCTCATTCTTCAAGCTGTTGAAGAAACTCTCAGTCGGCGCTTTGTTCCAGCAACTCCCTTTCCTGCTCATCGAACAGACCATGCCATACTCATTCAGCCGTGGTTGGCAGATTGGCCTCCTCTATCCGAGTCGACATTTGGCCTCGTTGCTTGCTAGTCGGAAACCCACGATTCCGAAGTTTACGCACCACACGTGGCGACCCGTAGGTATGCTTCAGCTCATTATCGGTGGACTTTCATCAGTGCCAGCATCTGCATTTTAGTCAGCTGCTGACAAGTTAGGCTACCGCGCGTTTCCATGCACGGTAGTTACTGATGCTGGCCTATAGAAAATCGTACATCACCGGTAGTGGATAGGCCTTGCGCTGTGCGTCGATCCAGGCGTACTTGATGGCACATCTTTGGCGAAGTATGCCGGCGCTTTTTAGTGCCGCGACTTCCATTTTGAGCCGCGCATTCTCAACGTGTACCCCCGAGAGTTTCATTTGCTCCCGCGTAACGACCTTGGTGCCCAGCCGCTCAGCCTCCCAGCATCGAAGGCATTGATCCAATGATGTAGGGTTTGGTAACTTCTGCATTTCATCTTTTCCTTCCAAGTTATGCGCGGTTATACCCTATGCTCTTGGAGGATGAAATTTCGGGGGGGGAGCTCAACTCCACTGGAGTCACCAAGCCGTCGTCCGAGATGATTTACATTTCGACGTGTCGCCAGCGCCGACTTTTAACTCTCTGCTACGCGTTGCGCGATATGCGCCAGCGCTTCTTCAATCTGATCAATCAAAATGAGGCACAGGTCGCCCGGGGCGAGGCCAGCGAGGGCCAGATCAATGGCGAGAAACTCGCCATGAACTTCTTCCACAAGTTGCGTGCGCGTTGCACCAGCGAGCCCTTCGCGCAATAAGGCCAGCGTTTCGCCCGGCGCGCGGCCGCGTTGGCAGGCATCTTCATACAGCACGAGGCGGTCGAATACTGAGCCGAGCAGTTGGCTTTGGTGGCGAATATCTTCGTCACGACGATCCCCTGCGGCGCTGATGACGGCCGTGCGCCGCTTGCCGGGCATCGCTTCGACGGCTTGCACTAGCGCCACAATCGCGTCGGGGTTGTGGCCGTAGTCGGCAATCAGTGTCGCGCCGCGATAATTGAAAACATTAAAGCGGCCAGGCACGGTGGCGGCATCGCTGACAAAGCTTGCCAAACCGCGCCGCACGGTGGCCCAGTCCAGGCCCAAGGCCCATACGGCGGCAATGGCCGCCATGACGTTTTCGACCTGAAAGCCCAGTGCTCCAGCATGCGTGAGCGGAATATCTGCCAGTGGAAAGCGCGTAACAACTATGCCCTCAGCGGCAATCAGATCGGCCCCGTCACGAAACACCACGCGCTGTTGGCGTGCGCGATGCGAAGCCAGTACCGGGTGATGGCCGTCAGCGGCGAAGAAAGTCACTGCACTGGGGCAATAGGCTGCTTTCCGCGCCACGATCGGATCGGCTGCATTCAGTACCGTCATGCCTTTGGGCGAGACGTTATCGACGATGACGCGCTTGACCACGGCCAAATCTTCCACCGTGGTGATGTAGTTAAGACCGAGATGATCACCCAGGCCAATGTTGGTGACTACGGCGACATCGCAGTGATCAAAAGCCAGGCCTTCACGCAAAATGCCGCCGCGCGCGGTTTCCAGCACGGCGGCATCGACATCAGGATGCAGCAACACATTGCGTGCGCTTTTCGGCCCGCTACAGTCACCGCTGTCGATACGACGGCCATCGATATACACCCCATCCGTCGTGGTCATGCCCACGCGCCGACCGGCTACGGTTTGCAAATGCGCAATCAGGCGCACGGTGGTGGTTTTGCCGTTGGTGCCGGCTACCGCCACCAGCGGAATACGGCCATTGTCATCTGCCGGAAACAGCTGCTCGATGATGGCTTCGCCCACGGCACGGCCTTTGCCATACGAGGGTGTTAGATGCATGCGCAAGCCCGGTGCGGCATTGACTTCGACAATGCCGCCGCCTTGATCCTC
>JAYTIQ010000175.1:0-5250 GCA_043731705.1 Rugosibacter sp. | reverse complement strand
ACCGAAGGGGTATTGATGGGAAATGTCAGCGCCGCCCTTGAGTGGATGGCCCAACTGGGAGCTGCCGGGCTGCGTATTTATCTGGACGATTTTGGCACGGGCTATTCTTCGTTGTCTTATCTCAAGCGGTTCCCATTGAATGCAGTAAAAATTGATAAATCCTTTATTCGTGATTTAGCGGAAGAAAGCAGTGATAAGGCGCTAGTCAATGCGATTGTGACCATGGCAAGAAGTTTGACGCTGGATGTCATTGCCGAAGGGGTTGAGACTGAGGTGCACTTCAAGATGCTGCGCGAGATGGGCTGCCGTCTGGGGCAGGGATTCCTTTTTTCACCCGCAGTCAAGGCAGAGGCATTCGCTAGTACAGTGATAGACATTGAACAGCGGCTGACGCTGATGAATGTACCGGGTTGACGCCATGTTCACAAAAATTCTCATCGCCAATCGTGGCGAAATTGCTTGCCGCATTATCAAAACAGCACGTCGCATGGGCATCAAAACGGTTGCTGTTTATTCAACCGCCGATGAAGGGGCGCGCCATGTGCGCGTGGCGGATGAAGCGCTGTGGATAGGCGAGGCCGCGCCTGCGGAATCGTATTTGGCCATCGATAAAATCATTGCTGCAGCTAAAGCGAGCGGCGCGCAAGCGATTCATCCTGGCTATGGCTTTCTTTCCGAGAATGCGGCATTTGCTGAAGCCTGTGTGCAAAACGGGTTGGTGTTTATCGGCCCATCAGCGACAGCCATTCGCGCCATGGGTTCCAAGTCAGCGGCCAAGCAATTGATGGAAAAAGCCGGTGTTCCGCTCACACCGGGGTATCACGGGGATGAGCAAACACCTGATTTTTTGCGTCAGCAAGCAAACAAAATCGGGTATCCGGTGCTCATCAAAGCTGCCGCAGGTGGCGGGGGCAAGGGCATGCGTGTGGTCACTGCGGAAGCTGAGTTTCTGGATGCGCTTGCATCGTGCCAGCGCGAGGCTGGCGCGAGTTTTGGCGATACGCACG
This sequence comes from Rugosibacter sp., assembly GCA_043731705.1. GTDB lineage: Bacteria > Pseudomonadota > Gammaproteobacteria > Burkholderiales > Rhodocyclaceae > Rugosibacter. The sequence continues at coordinate 4,243 of JAYTIQ010000175.1, read as the reverse complement.
TGCTGCTGGAAAAATACCTGCAACCTGCACGGCATATCGAGGTGCAGATTTTTGGCGATAGCCATGGGAATTACGTGTATTTGTACGAGCGAGATTGCTCGGTGCAGCGGCGTCACCAGAAAGTGCTGGAAGAAGCACCGGCGCCAGGGTTAACCCCGGAGCGTCGCGCAGCCATGGGCCAGGCGGCGGTGAACGCCGCACAGGCCGTGGGCTATGTGGGTGCGGGCACGGTGGAATTTATTGTGCCGGGTGCCTCATCCGACGGTGCGTTTTACTTCATGGAAATGAATACGCGGCTGCAAGTCGAGCATCCGGTAACAGAAATGATTACCGGGCTGGATCTGGTCGAATGGCAGTTAAAAGTCGGCGCTGGTGAGACGCTGCCTTTGGTGCAAGAGCAGATCACGGTTCGCGGCCATGCACTGGAAGCGCGTATTTATGCCGAAGATCCGGCTAAAGGTTTCTTGCCCTCGACGGGCCGAGTGATTCATTTTGCTTATCCCAATGAAACGCCCTTTGTACGCATGGATGCTGGCGTGGCGGCGGGGGATGAAATCACGCCTTATTACGATCCGATGATTGCCAAGTTGATCGTCTGGGACGACAGCGACAGCGCGCCACGAGCGCATGCCTGCGCGCGTATGCTGCAAGCCTTGGCCGAGGTTGAAATCGTGGGGGTGGCCAACAATGTCGATTTTCTTTCCCGCCTTGTGGCTTGTCCGGCTTTTGCAGAGGCTGATCTGGATACCAGGCTGATCGAACGTGAACAAAACTTTTTGTTTCCAGAATCCGCCGAGCCGGCGCCAGAAGTGTGGTTGAGTGCAGCACTGGCTGAACTTTTGCGCATCCAGAAAGAGGCTGCAAAGAGTGCAGCAACGAGTAAAGACCCCTACTCTCCTTGGCATGTGCGAGCAGGGTGGCGTGTGACAGGGCAAGCTCAACAAGCATTGCATTTACATTGTGGGGATGCAGAGAAAAAGATTGTTGCAACAGCCAGCAGCCGGGGCTTTGTACTCGAAATAACGGGTCAGCAACTGAGGGGGCAACAGCTCGGTGGACAGCGGATAGAGGCGACTGGCCAGTTAGATGATGCAGGCATATTGCACGCCGATTTTGCGGGCCGCCGGTGCACCGTCACGGTGATTCCCGTAGCAGAAAAGCGCCATGTCTTTATGCATGGCACATCGCATGTGATAATTTTGCTTGATCCGCTGAATCAGGCCGGTCAACAAGTTGTGGCGGCCGGCAGCGTGATGGCACCCATGCCCGGAAAAATCATTGCGCTACTCGCTACAGCAGGTGAAAAAGTAGCTCAAGGCACGCCCTTGTTGATTCTCGAAGCGATGAAAATGGAGCATACCGTTACCGCACCCACCGCCGGTATCGTGCGTGATTTTCACTTCGCCGTGGGCGACCCCGTTGCCGAGGGCGTGGTGTTGATGGCGTTTGAAGCAGCTGACGAATTGGTCGGCTAAATTCCCAATCAGGTTGGCAACGAGTTTGGTAACCAGTTTGGTAACTAAGTCGTCGACGCGCGGTGAGCGTACCAGCTGACTGCCAGCGCCAATAGCCCCGCCAGCCAGTATCCGCTCATGGCGAATGACATGGTTGTCGCGCTGTGCCACATGAGTGGCGCAATGACGACGGAAGTAAAGCTATTCATGCCGACTTGAATTGCACCGAGAAGACTGGACGCCAAGCCGCGTCGCGTTGGGAGTTGTTCTAGCGCCATGAGTTGCAGGCTGGGCATGGTCAATGCGAGGCCAAACGTATAAATGAGCACAGCGAGTATGTTTTGCGGCAATCCGACAGGCAAAAACAAGACAGTGATGAAATTAACCACACAGCCTAGCAGCATGATGGAGAAGCCCAGCGTTAATGTTTTCTTGTGGGAAACCTTTCCTGCTGCATGCGAATTGACGTATGAACCACAAATCATGCCCAGGCTTATGGATAAAAAGAGCCAGGCAAAACTGCTAAACCGCGTATCGGCAACTGCCCCCAAAAAATGCGGGGCAGCGAGCATATAAATCATCGAACCATTAACGCTTAAGGCAAGCGCTAAACACAGAAAAGTAAATTTAGGCATGCGCAGCGCCTGGCCATAAGAGCGCAACAAGGGTCCCGCTTTAAATGGGTGGCGATTTTCCGTTGCCAGCGTTTCTGGCAAAAAGCGCCAGACAGCAAATAACAAGCCGCCGCCTAACGCGGTCAGAAAAACGAATACCGCGCGCCAGCCAAAGGTGGTGGCAAGTAAACTGCCCAGCAAAGGAGCAATAGCCGGTGCCAAGGCAAACAGCATGGAGATGCGCGCCATCAAGCGTTGAGCTGCCGCGCCTTTGAGCAGATCCAGCACGGTTGCCCGGCCAACAGACATCCCGGCCCCGGCAGCCATGCCTTGCAAGGCACGACCTAGCGAAAGCATCAGAATATTCTGTGCAAAAAGGCAGATTAATCCAGCTACGGTATAAACAAGAAGCCCTGCGAGGATGACCTTTCTGCGCCCGATGGCATCAGAGATGCTGCCATGCCAGAGCATCATGAAAGCAAAGGGCACGAGATAAGCGGCGAGTGTTTCTTGTACTTCGATTGGTGTTGCACCGAGATTTGCACTGATATCGGGGAAGGCAGGCAAATACATCGAGATTGAAAAAGGGCCGATCGCCGTGAGAATTGCAATCAGCGGTGCAAATCCTTTGGGGATAGGGCGATGTGCGGCAGGTGAAGCGGTAGAAGAAGTCATAGTCGTGGGTGAGTGTGTTCAGAGCCTGCAAAAAACGTTTAATAACGGCGTGGCAGGTGAGAAGAATAGTTCGATCGGCAAGCTTTCCATTTTCCCATAAATGGAGAAAGTCATGAGGGGTGAGCGAGTAGAATGAAGCCCTCTAGGATGGTTTATTTCGGGTTATTTCATTTCTCATGACACTCCCCAGTAAAGTTCGACTCGTTGAAGTGGGCCCGCGTGATGGCTTGCAAAACGAAAAGCAGCTGATTTCAACTGAGCTCAAGGTTGAGTTGATTCATCGTTTGGCATCAGTCGGTCTGCGCACGATTGAAGCGACCGCGTTTGTTTCACCCAAGTGGGTGCCAATGATGGCGGATGCAGCAGCAGTGTTTGCTGCCATTCAACCCTTGCCGACAGTGACTTATCCGGTACTCACGCCTAATAAGCAGGGCTTTGATGCGGCTGTGGCAGCAGGGGCAAAAGAAGTCAGCGTATTTAGTGCTGCGTCGGAAACTTTTTCGCAAAAGAATACGCATTGCTCGATCAGCGAATCCCTTGATCGGTGTCGCGTGGTGGCAGAAGCCGCCAAGGCCGCAAATATCAAAGTGCGCGGTTATGTTTCCTGCGTCTTGGGTTGCCCTTACGAGGGCGAGATCACGCCACTGGCGGTGGCTGAAGTGGGGCGCGCACTGTTTGATATGGGGTGTTATGAAGTGAGCTTGGGTGACACCATCGGCACAGGGACGCCAGAAAAAACCAAGGCGATGATCGAAGCGGTTGCGCGGTGGGTGCCCTTAAAAAAGCTGGCCGGCCATTTTCACGACACCTGGGGCATGGCCATCGCCAATGTGTATGCCGCGCTAGAAACCGGCGTGTCGGTGTTTGATAGCTCTGTGGCAGGTTTGGGTGGCTGCCCCTACGCACCCGGTGCGTTGGGTAATGTGGCTACAGAGGATGTGGTCTGGTTGCTGCAAGGCTGCGACATTGAGTGCGGGGTGGATCTTGAAGCACTGGTTGATATTGCCACGTGGATTTCCCATGAGTTGGGCCGTGCGCCTTCATCCCGTGTGGCGCGAGCGATGCTTGCACGGCGCAATTTAGCCTTGAATGTGGCTTGAAAAGTCTTGAGTCCGCCATTGGACGGCGCTGATATGACGGCGATTAATTCACCCTGCGTCAATGTGTGTCGTATGCAAGGCAATCTGTGCCTGGGTTGTTATCGAACGCTGGACGAAATTGCGGGTTGGAGCCAAATGTCGGATACTGAAAAGAGGCAAGTATTGAGCAAGGTGGCGAACCGCTCGGCAGGCGAGGCTGAAAACAACGCTGTACTGCGGGTAGTACAGAAAAAAACAGGGTAAGCCAAGGTAAGTATTGGGTGACTCGCTATTTTATTGACCAATCCGTTATGCTTTGACCTATGAAAGTTGTCCTCATCAGTGGTTTGTCCGGCTCTGGCAAATCCATTGCTCTTAAAGTGATGGAAGATGCGGCTTACTATTGCGTCGACAACCTGCC
>JAYTIQ010000174.1:0-13084 GCA_043731705.1 Rugosibacter sp. | reverse complement strand
GTTCCTGCGGACGATCCGAAAGTAGTGCAAAGCAGGCAGAAACTCGGCGATAGTGATACGGTGGCAATTGATACTGCCAAAATTCGCACCCGCTTTCCACCGGAACCCAATGGCTATCTGCATTTCGGCCACGCCAAATCCATCTGCCTGAATTTTGGTTTGGCACATGACTACGGCGGTACCTGTCATCTGCGTTTTGATGACACCAACCCGGAGAAAGAAGAACAGGAATATGCTGATTCAATTATCGACGCTGTGCGCTGGCTCGGCTTTGACTGGCACTTTGGCGCAGAGAACAACCTCTACCAGGCCTCGAACTATTTCCCCTGGATGCTCGAATTTGCTGAAAAAATGATCGATGCAGACTATGCCTATGTCGATTCGCAAACCGTCGAAGAGATGCGCACCCGTCGCGGCACGCTGACCGAAGCGGGTAAAGAATCCCCTTTTCGTAACCGCACCGCGGCCGAAAATCGCGAACTCTTCGCCCGCATGCAGGCGGGTGAATTCGCCGATGGCACGCATATCCTGCGCGCCAAGATCGACATGGCCTCGCCCAACATCAACCTGCGCGACCCGACCATTTATCGCATCCGCCACGCCACGCACCACAACACAGGAGACACCTGGTGCATTTATCCGATGTACACCTTTGCCCATCCGATCGAGGATGCGCTGGAAAACATTACGCACTCGATCTGCACATTGGAATTCGAAGATCAGCGCCCGTTTTATGATTGGCTGCTGGCCCGATTGGCCGAACTCGGCTGCGTGAACACGCCCCTGCCACAGCAGATTGAGTTCTCGCGGCTAAATCTTTCTTACATTGTGCTTTCCAAACGCAAACTGATCCAGCTCGTCGAAGAAAAACACGTCAGCGGCTGGGATGACCCACGCCTGCCCACCCTTGTCGGCGCGCGCCGACGAGGATATACACCTGAAGGGTTTCGCCACTTCATGGAGATGATAGGCGTCAGTAAATCCGATTCCTGGATCGACTTCAGCGTGTTCGAAGAATTCCAGCGCCAGCATCTGAATGACATCGCCCCGCGCCGCATTGCCGTCCTTGACCCGATCAAACTCATTATCGACAACTATCCGGACGGGCAAGAAGAAGTCTGTGAAGCACCCAACCACCCGCAAAAACCCGAGTGGGGCAAGCGCCCGATTCCTTTCTCAAAAGAGTTGTGGATAGAGCGCGAAGACTTCATGGAAACACCGATCAAAGGCTATTTTCGCCTCTTCCCCGGCAACACCGTGCGCCTGCGTTATGGCTTTGTCATTCAGTGTATCGGCTGCGATAAGGATGCCGGTGGCAAAATCACCGCCGTGCATTGCAAATACATGCCTGATTCAAAATCGGGTACGCCAGGATCAGATGCTTACAAGGTCAAGGGCAATATCCATTGGGTATCGGCAGCTCACGCCTATGCCGCCGAAGTCCGCCTCTATGATCGCCTGTTTGCCGTTGCAGAACCCGGCGCCGGCGGTGGAGACTTCATCCGCGATCTCAACCCGGCTTCGCGTGTTGTCATCCAAGCACAACTCGAACCCGCATTAAAAAATGCAGCCACAGAAGAACGCTTTCAGTTCGAGCGCCATGGCTACTTCGTCGCTGATCGCATCGATTCAAAATCCGGCACGCCCATGTTCAATCGCACGGTGACACTGAAAGAATCCTGGCATGCAACGCCGAAAAAATAATTCTGCGATACTCGCCCCAACCGAGGTTCATACTAAATGGACAAGAGTTGGGAGAAGAAAATGAAAACCGTGGCGGAGAGGGTGGGATTCGAACCCACGGTAGGCTTGCACCTACGCCTGATTTCGAGTCAGGTACATTCGACCACTCTGCCACCTCTCCGCGACGCGGGATTATAGACGCGAAGCGACGAGTCTGAAAGAGAAAGGGAGTCATTGAATTGCAAAATAGATTGCAAAAACTGCTCTGCCTACTGTATTGCTTCATTTTTTGTATTCTCGCCAGCTGCACCAAAATTGAAATGCCAAAACCACTGCCCACACCTGAAGCCATGGGTGAGCTGGTTATTGCCGTACGCGAAGCCCCAGGCTTTTATCAGCAAGAGGGCGCAACCATTAGCGGGTTCGAATACGACTTATGCAATCTCTTCGCAGCCAGCCTTGGTGTTAAAGCGCGCTTTGTCGCTGCTAAAGACTTTAATCAAATCAATCCTTTGTTAACGATGCACAAGGTACACATGGCCGCTTCGTTGCCCGCAGGCCGTACAGACTTCCAGTTTTCCCAACCTATACGCAGCGTAGGACAATGGATTGTCAGTCATGATGATGCGCTCGGACCTGATGATATAGCGGAGTTATCGGGCAAAACAGTAGCAATCGTTGCCGGGTCTCCGTTAGCGACAAGCCTGCATGCGCTGGATGAAAAATTCAGGCCCACCGTGATTGAAATACCCGGCATCGATGAAATCACCTTGCTGGCGCAAGTCGCTGCGCAAAAAATTCCGCTGGCGGCAGTGCATGATATTAATTTTGATCTGGCCAGCAATTTTTACCCTGAGCTCAATGCCCGCGTGCGCTTGCCCGGCATGACTGATCTACGCTGGGCATTCTTCGATGATCAGGCACAAAATCCAAGCCTCCCGTCATTGCGTGTGCGGGCCGATGCATTTATTAAGCGCGCCCGTGCAGACGGCACGCTGGCGCGACTCAATGATCGCTACTTTGGTCATGTCAAGCGAATTAATTCTATTGGCATAACTCAGTTTATCGAAGATACCCATAAGTTGCTGCCTTCCTTGCGACGTCATTTTTACGCCGCTCAGAACTTAACCGGAATCGACTGGCGCCTACTCGCTGCGTTGTCTTACCACGAATCCCACTGGGATCCGCTCGCAACCTCTGCCACCAATGTGCGCGGGATCATGATGCTGACCGAGGAAACCGCCGATCACCTGGGAGTGGACAACCGTCTTGACCCGGCAAGCAGTATTCGTGGCGGAGCGCGTTACCTGTCTGAACTCAGCGACCAACTACCCGATAGTGTGAAGCCACCCGATCGCCTTTGGCTCGCATTAGCTGCCTACAACCTGGGCATGGGCCACTTACGTGGCGCGCTAGCGATTGCCAAAGACATGCATCGCGACCCCAACAGCTGGTATGAAATGAAAAAAGTATTACCCCTGCTCTCTCGGCCAGAGGTATATGACCACTTAAAATCAGGCCCCGCACGCGGCGGCGAAGCGGTGATTCTGGTAGAAAATATCCGCACCTACTACAACATCCTCACGCGCTTTGAATCCGCACACGTCGCGCCCTTCTCTACCATTTCACCCTTTTCCACGACTACGCCACAGGCTGCCGGACAAGTCAGGCTGCGCTGATTGTCGTCAACCCGCCCATCCACGGGCGTAATGCTGTGGGCACAGTCAGGCTGCCATCGGCATTCTGATAGTTTTCCAGCACGGCGACCAAGGTACGGCCCACCGCCAGACCTGAGCCGTTGATGGTATGCAATAGCTCTGTTTTTTTATTCTCATTACGGAATCGCGCCTGCATGCGCCGCGCCTGAAATGCCTCGAAATTTGAGCAGGAAGAAATCTCGCGATAGGCATTTTGCGCAGGCAGCCACACTTCCAGATCATAAGTTTTAGCCGCAGAAAACCCCATGTCGCCGCTGCACAACGCCATTTTTCGATAAGGCAATTCGAGCGCTTGCAAAACAGCTTCGGCATGGCCGGTGAGCTCTTCCAATGCCTGCCAGGAGTGATCGGGATGCACCATTTGCACCAATTCCACTTTATCGAATTGATGCTGACGAATCATGCCGCGCGTATCGCGCCCGTAGCTGCCTGCCTCTGAGCGAAAGCACGGCGTATGCGCGACAAACTTCAACGGCAGCGCAGCCGCTTCAAGAATCTCGCCACGCACGATGTTGGTTACCGGCACTTCAGCGGTGGGAATCAAATACAAGTAATCATCACCATGCGGCACACGGAACAAATCTTCTTCAAACTTGGGTAACTGGCCCGTGCCGAACATGCTGTCTTTATTCACCAGATAAGGCACATACACTTCGGTGTAGCCATGCTTGTCTGTGTGCATGTCCAACATGAACTGCGCCAACGCACGATGCAAGCGCGCAATCGGGCCCTTCATCACGGCAAAGCGGCTGCCGGCAATCTTCACCGCCGTTTCAAAATCCAGCCCGCCTAGCGCCACGCCTAAATCTACGTGATCCTGTGGATTCGCGATGGGTTTTGGCGTACCCCAGCGCAAAACCTCCACATTGCCGCTTTCATCTTTGCCCAGCGGCACGCTCTCATGCGGCAGGTTGGGAATACCCGCCAAAAAATGATCGAAGCGCGGCATCAATTCCGCCAATGCCACTTCACCTGCTTTGAGCGCATCGCCCAGCCCCGCGACCTCCTCCAAAACGGCCGAAGCATCTTCGCCCTTACCCTTCAATATGCCGATCTGCTTGGAGAGCGTATTGCGCTTGGCCTGCAAATCCTGCGTTTGCGTTTGCAGCTGTTTTCTTTCTGCCTCCAGCGCTTCAAACGTCGCAGTATCCAGCGTGACGCCGCGCGCGGCAAGACGTTCAGCAACAAACGGAAGATGGCTGCGAAGCAGTTGAATGTCGAGCATGAAGTTTCCTATTATTCCTATCAATACCCTAGCGGGATTTTTTGGCTTGTTCATCAAGCCCGCGCAAATGCGCGAGCTTTTCAGCTATCTTTTGTTCCAGCCCGCGCGCCACCGGCTGATACCAGCTCACCTTTGGCATATCGGCAGGGAAATAACTTTCACCAGCAGCAAAACCTTCGGCTTCGTCATGCGCATAACGGTAATCGGCCCCGTAGCCCAGGTCTTTCATCAGCTTGGTTGGCGCGTTGCGCAAGTGCTCCGGCACGCCACGAGTTTTGTCTTTGGCTACAAATGCGCGCGCCGCATTATAGGCGAGGTAGGCCGCATTCGATTTTGGCGCCACCGCCAGATACAACACCGCATTGGCCAGCGCCAGCTCGCCTTCCGGGCTGCCCAGCCGCTCATAAGTGATGCAGGCATTCAGCGCCACTTCATGCGCACGCGGGTCGGCCAGGCCGACATCCTCAATCGCCATGCGCACGATGCGCCGCCCCATGTACAGCGGGTCCGCCCCGCCATCGAGCATGCGCACCAGCCAATACAGCGCCGCATCGGGGTTTGAGCCGCGCACGGATTTATGCAGCGCCGAAATCTGGTCGTAAAACGCATCGCCCCCCTTATCGAAGCGGCGCAGATCAGCCGCCAGAATCGAATCCAGAAAGTCGGCGCTGACGATACGGCGCGGGTCTGCCTGTTGGTCTGCCTGCGCCGCTGTTTTTACCTGTTCCAGCACATTCAACAACCGCCGCGCATCGCCATCGGCATAACCCAGCAACCGCTCGCGCGCTGCCGGTTCAAAATCCAGTTCGGGAAAAGCCTGCGCCCGCGCCCGGTCGAACAGCGCGCCCAGTTCATCCTCCGTCAAGCTATGCAGCACATATACCGCCGCGCGCGAGAGTAGCGCAGAATTCACCTCGAACGACGGGTTCTCCGTCGTCGCGCCGATAAACGTTACCGTGCCATTTTCAACATACGGCAAAAACGCATCCTGCTGCGCCTTGTTAAAGCGATGCACTTCATCCACAAACAAAATCGTGCGCCGCCCGAGTGCACGCTGACCCTCCGCCTGCTGCATCGCCTCGCGGATATCCTTGACCCCGGAAAACACCGCAGATAACGCCACAAACTCGGCATCGAACGCATCCGCCATCAGTCGCGCCAGCGTCGTCTTGCCCACCCCCGGCGGCCCCCACAGAATCATCGAATGCGGCACGCCGGAAGAAAATGCCGAATGCAAAGGCTTGCCCGGCCCCACCAGATGCGACTGCCCGATCACCTCGTCCAGCATCTGCGGCCGCAAGCGTTCCGCCAATGGCGCCGCAGGCGGCTCCCCTGCGAAAAGATCAGCACTCACAGAAAATTCTCCTGCGTCACAGCGCTAATCCCCGTCGAATCATGCTTGTCAAAATACAGAAATCGTTCCATCCAACGACTATGGATTGGCTCAATGCAGATGCTGCCATGCGGTATCCGCAGCATCCCACCTACCTGATCGAGTAATTTTGGAAGAACAGGCATGGTAGTTTTGTCGAGAGGTTTAGGGTGCCACTAAATAGCTATCTACAGAATTTCAATGAATTATAAATACAACTCAAGTTTAAACACCTTGGCAACACTTTTCCGGGTCGGCTCAGGATGCCCACTCTATTCACGTGGATGTGTCAGTAATGAAAACATCAAGCACAACCGGGCAATTAGCAGTATTACCTTCGTCAGCAAAAAATCAGCTTCCTGGCTACAGTAGGTGACCATATCGATAAATGCGAACCCTACTGACCGTATCACCAGCGCCGACTTTTCGATCAGGCTTTTTGACGCCTTGCGCTCAGCGTGCTATTTTCTTTCAACGCCATCATGATTTTCTCAGCCTGCCTTTACCTTTAAGCTGGGCTTTACACTTGAGACCACAATATGACCCCTATCGTTAATCTGCCAAACACACTTTGGGATCAACCCTGCTCAGTGGTGGATCAAGAAAACGCACTCCATTCACTCGAGCAAGGCAGTGTCTTGTTCTTTCCGCAGCTGAGCTTTTCGTTGGAAAAAGATGAAAGCCGACTTCTTTCGCCCGCCATCGCGGCAAAGAGCAAGAATGTCAGCCTGGATTGTTCCCGTGGAATACTCAAGGGCAGCAGCGCTGACGAGGCGGAACAGCAGTTGTTGCAAAGCATGATGCAGCGCTTTGCCACATCAACTGTCGCCCTGCTGCACAATTTATTGCCGTACTACACGGCGGGCTTAGTGCAAGGGCGCACGAGTTTTCGGCCGGTAGAAATTGCCCAGCGAGCGGCCTCATGGCGGAAAGACGATACACGGCTACACGTTGATAGCTTCCCCTCATCGCCCGTACAGGGCAAGCGAATTCTGCGTGTTTTCAGCAATGTGAATCCGCAGGGGAAAAGTCGCTCGTGGCGGCTGGGTGAGCCATTCGAAAACGTTGCTCGCCGCTACCTGCCTGCCTTGTCCCGCCCAGTATGGGGCTCAAGCCAGTTGCTTAAATTAACCGGGATTACCAAGAGCCGGCGCAGCGCCTATGATCATTTCATGTTGCAACTGCATGATCGGATGAAAGCGGACATGGACTATCAGTCGCAAGTGGATCAAGTGGCTTTCGACTTTCCCGCCGGCAGCACCTGGATGACATTCACAGACCAGGCATCGCATGCCGCCATGGCCGGGCAACACGCATTTGAGCAAACCTTTTACTTGCCCGTTGCCTGCATGCAGAACTCGTCTCTTTCGCCGTTGCGCGTGTTGGAACGGTTGGCCAACCGGGCGCTGATATAACGACTTCGCACCGGGCGATGTTGTATTCGATTGAACCCGATTGCACATCCACCACAAAATGAATGATTTGTCTTTCAGCTTGGATGGTTAACACATCGATGCGCAGAGGGCCGCATATGGGCAAGACACGATTGGAAGCATTCAGCGACGGGGTGTTGGCCATTGTCATCACCATCATGGTTCTGGAATTGAAGGTGCCACATGGCGACAGCCTGATGCAGCTGCAGCCACTGCTGCAGGTTACACAGCAGGTGAGTGGCGGGGTTTTTTGGGCTAACCTGCACTTGTTGTTCTGGCTCTCGCTGGTGCCCTTCGCCACCGCGTGGATGGGCGAAAATCGCTTTGCAGCGGCGCCTGTTGCGCTGTATGGTGTGGTGCTGCTTATGGCGTCAATTGCCTACTGGATTCTGGAACAAGTGATCATTGCCAAACATGGTGGTGACTCGGTGCTGGCGTATGCCATTGGCAATGAGACCAAAGGCAAGGTATCCATCCTGCTGTATGCCATTGCGGTTCCGGCGGCCTTTGTGGCGCAATGGGTTGCAGGTGCGCTGTATATTCTGGTTGCACTGATGTGGCTCATACCTGACCGCCGCATTGAGCATGCAATCATTGAACGAGTTGACCGGGCTGAAACAGATGCATGAATGTGTCACTGCAAATGCATCAAACTTTATCGGGAGTAAAGCGAATGCCCATCATCAGTGAAGACCCCACAGTGAAGAAGCTGCGCTGTATCCAGCGCAGCGCGGGAAGTCATTGGGTTGGCAACGGGTTCCCTGTGCGGACGCTGTTTGCCTACCCGAATCTTGGGTCGGTGCTTAGCCCGTTTTTGCTGCTTGATTACGCCGGGCCGATGGAGTTCCCGCCAACGAATGAGCACCTCGGCGTGGGCGAGCATCCACATCGCGGGTTCGAAACGGTGACCATCGTCTACTCGGGCGAAGTCGAACATCGCGATTCCTCAGGTGGTGGTGGCAGCATTGGCCCCGGTGACGTGCAATGGATGACGGCAGCAGCAGGCGTCGTACATGAAGAGTTTCATGGACGTAATTTCGCCCAGCGCGGCGGGCTGTTCGAGATGGTGCAGCTGTGGGTGAATCTGCCGGCAAAAGAAAAAATGGCGCCACCCCGTTATCAGAACATCTTGAATAGCCAGATTCCTGTCGTGCGCCTGCCGGATGGCCAAGGCACCGTGCGCGTTATTGCGGGTGAATTCGCCGGAGCGCAGGGGCCAGCCAAAACCCACACGCCCGTCCATGTGTGGGATTTACGCCTGACGTCCGACCAGCCAATCAAGCTAGCTGTGCCCGATGGTTATACAACGGCACTGGTGGTGCTCAAAGGCAGTGTACAGGTCAATGGCTCCGAAGCGATTTCAGTAGCAGAGGCTGGCTTGTTTGACCGCGCCGGGGAAACTATTTGCATTGACAGCGCAAAAAATGCGACCGCACTGCTGCTCTGTGGCGAACCGATTGACGAACCCATTGCGGGCAGCGGGCCATTTGTCATGAACACGCGCGACGAAATTCATCAGGCCCTGGCGGATTACCAAAGCGGCAAGATGGGGCATCTATCTTAACTATGACACTTAACTATTCGTAATAAGTCGTACCCCGAGGAAACTCGCTTGGCTCCCTTATTACGCTAATATCGGCTGACAGCCGCAATGAAAACTTTTTTCCCGAGGTGAATATGGCGTGGATTGTGCTGCTTTTAGCCGGTCTGTTCGAGGTGGTTTGGGCCATTGGCCTGAAATACACAGACGGCTTTACCCGCCTGTGGCCAAGCCTTGGCACACTCGCTGCCATGGTGACGAGCATCGGCCTGCTGGGGCTGGCAATGAAAACCCTGCCCGTCGGCACGGCCTATGCCGTCTGGGTGGGTGTCGGCGCACTGGGCACAGCCATCTTTGGCATTTTTCTTTTTGACGAATCCGCGAACATGGGCAGGCTGGGAAGCCTTGCTTTGATCATGCTCGGCATCATCGGCCTCAAGTTGGCAACACCTGGCTAATTTACTGTCGGATGACCAATCACCGTATTCCCAGCGCCGACTTTTCTTAAAAGCTTTCGTTCTCGCGCAAGTATCGCCACTGCCCTAACGGCAAATCGCCCAGGCGCACGCGGCCGATGCGCACGCGCTTCAAGCCCGTCACCCGCAGGCCGACGAGCTCGCACATGCGGCGTATTTGTCGCTTGCGGCCTTCTTTGAGCACAAAACACAGTTGATCTTCATTAGCCCAGCGCACCTGTGCCGGGCGCAGTTGTTTGCCGTCCAGTTCCAGGCCATGGTTGAGCAGCGCCAGATCATGGCTATCCAGCGGGCCTTCCACGCGCACCAGATATTCTTTTTCGACGGTGGAATCGTCACCAATGAGTTGGCGTGCCACACGGCCATCTTGCGTTAGCACCAACAAGCCGGTGGAATCAATATCCAGCCTGCCGGCCGGGGCAAGGCCTTTCATGTGCGCCAATTGGAATCGCTGCGTGCTGCCTGCCATCTGGGTCTTGGCTGAAATCAGCGAGGAGGCAGGCTGATGGCCGTCTTCAGCCTGGCCTGAAACATAGCTCATCGGTTTATGCAGCAAAATCGTGACCTGCCGCGCTTGGCTTGCGCGCGCTTCTGGCGCCATGGAAATCACGGCGTCCGGCAACGCGCGTGAGCCGAGCTGCGTTACCCGTTCGCCATTGACAAACACCAGCCCGCGCTCGATAAAAGCGTCGGCCTCGCGGCGCGAGCACAAGCCGCGTTCGGCCATTAGTTTGGAAATGCGGCTACCTTGCGTATCATTCATGGTTGTTCATTCTATCCTGCCGCCATGCTGAGTTATCGCCACGCCTATCACGCCGGCAATCACGCCGATGTTTTGAAACATCTGGTGCTCATGCTGTGCATGCAGCACATGAACAGTAAAGACAAACCCTACACGGTGATCGATACGCATGCCGGTGCGGGACTGTATGTGCTGGATAGCGAACAGGCCAAGCGCACGGGTGAATATATCAACGGCATTGGTCGATTATGGCCGCGCACCGATTTGCCCGCGCCGCTGGCGCAATTCATGACCAGCATCAAAGCACTCAATCAAAGCGGCCAGTTGCGCCGTTACCCCGGCTCGCCCTGGCTGATTGATCACCTCGCGCGACCTATTGATCGGCTGCGCTTTTGTGAATTGCATTCGACAGACTTTGCCCTGCTGCGCCGCCAATACAAAGACGCGGGGCGACGGGTTGCGGTGTATCAAGATGATGGTTTTGAAGTCCTCAAAGCCAGCCTGCCGCCACCTTCGCGGCGCGCCTTGGTGCTGATCGATCCCTCGTATGAAATCAAGAGCGATTACCTGAAAGTCATCGCTGCCGTCAAGGATGGATTAAAACGCTTTGCCACCGGCACCCTGCTGATCTGGCACCCGCTGCTGCCATCGATTGAAGCGAATCAACTGCCCGACAGGCTCAAAAAATCGGGTGCCACGCACTGGGTGCATGCCACATTAAGCGTATGCGCCACATCCACGCAGGGGCGCGGCATGCACGGCAGCGGCATGTTCATCATCAACCCGCCATGGACGCTTGCAGCAGAACTCAAAACCACGCTGCCTTACCTTGCACAAACCCTGGGCTTGGACAGTCACGCGTCGTGGACAGTGGATGAACTTGAGCAAAAAACCTTAAAGCCTCGCGACGCATGAATGACCTGAGGTCAATAGCGGTCAAACGTTGAAAATATCCATTTGCCGTGGAATCACGTCATTGCACACGACGATATATTTTTCACGGATGCTCAACGCCTCACCCTTGCGTGTTAAGCGATAACGGTAATGGCCAAAAAACATGTCCGTGCGTTTTTCTTCGTGCTTGTAGGTGTTAACCTGAAAATTCGCAGTGACAATCACCTCAGCTGCAGCAACAGAGCGCACGCGCACATTCGTCACCAAATGGCGCGTGCGGGGTAAACGCAGCAGGGAAGACGACAAGCCGGATTCAATACGCCACACACGGTCTTCCATGCGGGCGCGATTGCCGCAATAAATCAGCGAGATTTCACTCTGCGGATTATCAATCAGCACATGATCATCGTCCCATGAAGGCGCCCAATAGACAGCCTCTTCTTCATACAATGCCAGCCAGTCGCGCCAGCGCTGCTCATCCAGGCAATCGGCTTCTTCCAGCAATAACTCGTTGATTGCTTCACTCAAACTACGCTCAATCCGTTCAACCTGCATTTTTATCATCCTCCTCGCGGCGCATTCCTTCAGTGAGCAACTTCAGCCACTGGCGATATTCGCCGTGATACAGCGTCTCATCCGCCACATTCGGTGCACTGACATCCGGCGTAAATCCCAGTTCTTGCGCCAGCGCATCCGCCCCCATGACGCGCCGTTTCATGCCCCGATCAAAATCTTGCCATGGCGCGCTGCGCGCGGCGTTATACCCATTTTGGCAGGCATCGAATTCAGTTAAATCATCCGGCGTGGCAATGCCGCTGGCACCATAAAAATCTTCATATTGCCGCACGCGACGCTCGCGCGCCTCGGCTGATTCACCCTTCGGCGCAACACAGTAGGCATGGACTTCTGTCTGGTCGGTCGCAATCGGCCGCCAAGAGCGCAACTGGGTCGAAATACCATCAAACAAAATTACGTTGGGATAGATAAGCACCTGGCGCAGGCGCTTGGCCATCCAGGTGGCTTGCAGTGGCCCGACACGCTCTTCCAACGCATCGTAATCCATGCCCAGCGCACGATCACGAAAGTTGGGTACATCAATCCAGATCATGACATGGCCATTACCCAGGTCGTAATTACCATTGCCGAGGTCGCCCAGGCTAATTTGGATCGCCTTAACCTTGTCTTCATCACTGGCCGCAGCTGCCTGCTGTGCGCGCAGCTTTGCCAAGCGAAAATAAGACGCATGGACAATATCCACGTGATAGCCATCCACGCCGTTTTCTGCCTGCATTTTCCAGTTGCCACGATGGGTATACACGGAATGTCCACGCAGCACTTCAAGACCTTGCTCTGACTGGTTTGCAAAAAGCTCCAGGAATGGTGCAGCACCTGCGAGGTGGGTTTTGATGTCCGGCACATTCGGGTTAAGGCTCGCAAAAATAAAGCCGTGATAATTGGCCACATGGGGCACAGGCGTCAAGCTATGGTCCTGCTTTTGCCAGTGGTCAGGATAAGCGCCTGCGGCCTCGTCCTTCACATCCAGCAAATTGCCCTGATTGTTATATACCCAGCCGTGATAAGAGCAAACCCACCGTTTGGCATTGCCCTTGTCCTTGCGGCACACCATGGCGCCGCGATGCGAGCACGCATTAATAAAACCCCGCAATTGCCCATCGGCGCCTCGGCTAATGATGACCGGCTGGCGACCAATCACCGTGGTCACAAAATCATTCGGATTGGGTATCTGGCTCTCATGGCCGATATAGATCCATGTCGCCTCCCACACATGTTTTATTTCCAGCTCAAACAGTTCCGGATCGGTATATACCGAGCGATGCACCTTGAAGGTTTCACCCGGCACATCCACAATGCGCGCGGCAATATCTTGCGGCGACAGGCCTGTGGATTGCCTGGCCATTGTCAGTAGCGGTTCACCTGCACCAGGTGAAGTAGCGCTCATATCGTGGCGATCATTCATGTCTCTCTCCTTATTCCTTAAAA
>JAYTIQ010000173.1:0-4125 GCA_043731705.1 Rugosibacter sp. | reverse complement strand
TATTCACGCCGATCCGCGAACTGTTTGCCAGTACGCCGGAGGCCAAGCTGCGCGGCTATCCGGCCGGCCGCTTCAGCTTTAACGTCAAAGGCGGCCGCTGCGAACACTGTAGTGGCGATGGTATCATCAAAATTGAGATGCACTTTCTGCCAGACGTCTACGTGCCCTGCGAAGTCTGCCACGGCAAACGCTATAACCGCGAAACGCTGGAAGTCCGCTACAAAGGAAAAACCATCCACGAAGTGCTGCAAATGACGGTAGAACATGCGCGCGAATTTTTCGATGCCGTACCCGTTCTTGCCCGTAAATTACAGACGCTGATGGATGTCGGGCTGTCTTACATCCAGCTGGGGCAAAGCGCCATTACGCTATCCGGCGGTGAAGCACAGCGCGTCAAGATCGCGCTGGAACTCTCCAAGCGCGACACCGGCCGTACCCTGTATATTCTCGACGAACCTACTACCGGCCTGCACTTTCACGATATTGAAATGCTGCTTTCCGTGCTGCATCGTCTACGTGACCATGGCAATACCATTGTCGTCATTGAACACAATCTGGATGTCATTAAAACTGCCGATTGGGTCATTGTTCTCGGTCCCGAAGGCGGTGACGGCGGAGGGCGCATCATTGCCTGCGGCACACCAGAACAAATAGCCGCCACACCCGACAGCCCGACGGGGCACTACTTGAAAAAGCTTCTCCCCAAGGCCGCAATAGCACAACCGGCAGTAAAACCAAAAAAACGCCGCGCGTCATGAACAACATCATGGTAACCATCTGATAGCAAGGCGCAGAATTCCCGCACAACTACCCTGGTGAAAAGTCGGCGCTGGCGAGACGGCGGGAAACAAGCTATTTGGATGATGGCAAGCCTTATGATCACATAGCATGCGTGTGGTCAAAACTGAAACGACGGCTAAAACTCGAGGTTGAAATCCACACTTATCCTGAGTATAGTTAGCGAACATCGTCTTACCAGCACGGCGGCCCTGTTCATTTCTGGCCGCCGTATGTTTTTTATGTACTGTTTTCGCGGAGCGCTTTGATGCCGCATTTAATGAATACCTACGGACGCCTGCCAGTCGCCTTTACTCATGGCGAAGGCTGTCGTTTATTTGACGAGCAAGGCAAATCCTATCTTGACGGGATGTCGGGTATCGCCGTCAATACGCTGGGCCACAATCATCCGCGTCTGGTTGCCGCATTGAGCAGGCAAGTGGGCCGCCTGATGCACACCTCGAATCTGTATCGCATCCGCGAGGCCGAAGAAGCTTCCGATCATCTGGCACATATCGCCAAAATGGATGAGGTATTTTTCTGCAATTCGGGTTGCGAAGCCAACGAAGCCGCCATAAAGCTCGCACGTCTTTACGGCCATCAGCAAGGCATTGATCAACCAGCCATTATTGTCATGGAACAGGCCTTTCATGGCCGCACCCTGGCTACACTCTCAGCCACTGGCAATCGCAAGGCACAGGCGGGCTTTGAGCCGCTGGTTTCCGGCTTTGTCCGCGTGCCGTTTGATGATCTCGCCGCGATTGAGCAGGTCGCGCTGCACAATCCAAATGTAGTGGCCATACTCTTTGAGCCGATTCAGGGTGAAGGCGGCATCAATATTGCACACCATGAGTACATGCGCTCTCTGCGCACGCTATGTGACGAGAAAAACTGGCTGTTAATGGTCGACGAAGTGCAATGCGGCCTGGGCCGCACAGGCGCCTGGTTTGCCCATCAGCACGCAGGCATTCTGCCGGATGTCATGACGCTGGCCAAAGGACTGGGTTCCGGTGTGCCGATTGGCGCCTGCCTTGCTGCCGGACGTGCCACCGGAGTGTTTCAGCCAGGTAATCATGGCTCAACATTTGGCGGCAATCCGTTAGCGTGCACCGCCGCGCTAACCACATTGAAGGTTATCGAAACGGATGACCTGATGACCCGTGCAACCGAGCTTGGCGAACTCATTCGCGATGGTCTGCGGCATGGGCTGGCGGGTGCTGATGGGCTGACTAAAGGTGTTGTCGAGGTGCGCGGCGATGGTTTGCTGATCGGTATCGAGCTGGATCGCCCGTGTGATGATTTGGTCAAACGCGCCCTGGCCAAGGGCCTGCTGATTAACGTCACGGTCGAAAAAGTGGTGCGGCTGTTGCCTGCCCTGGTGATGAGTGATGCAGAAGGCACCGAGTTGGTCGCTCTGCTCGTACCCCTCATTCTGGACTTTCTCAAGGAGTGATGATGTCACCCGTGGCGCCCATGGCTTCACCTCGTCACTTTTTGGAGTTACGTGACCTCTCACGTGACGAGCTTGACCATATCTTTCTACGCAGTCAGCGCATCAAAGCGCGCTTCAAGGCGTATGAGCGTTACTGGCCCCTGCAAGACCGCACGCTGGTGATGATTTTTGAAAAAGCCAGCACGCGTACACGGCTGTCATTTGAAGCCGGGATGCATCAATTGGGCGGTGCTGCGATTTATTTGAACACCCGTGATTCCCAGCTTGGGCGCGGTGAGCCGGTAGAAGATGCAGCACAAGTGATTTCGCGCATGGGCGATATCGTCATGATCCGCACGTTTGAGCAAGCCATCATCGAACGCTTTGCCAAAAATTCGCGCGTGCCCGTAATCAACGGACTGACGAATGAATATCACCCGTGCCAGATTCTCGCCGATATTTTTACATTCATCGAGCATCGCGGCTCGATTCAAGGCAAAACAGTCGCCTGGATTGGCGACTCGAATAATGTCTGCAATACCTGGCTGCAAGCGGCTGAGGTATTTGATTTCAAAGTAAACGTCTCTACCCCACCGGGTTATGAAGTCGAACCCGAACGCGCCGGATTGAATGGCACCAAGCACTTTGCACAATTTGCCGATCCGATGGATGCTGCCCGGGGTGCTGATCTGGTCACGACCGATGTGTGGACGTCCATGGGCTTTGAAGCCGAAAATGAAGAACGCAAGCGCGATTTCGCCGACTGGCAAGTGGATGCCGAAATGATGCGGATCGCTGCGCCTGACGCCCTGTTCATGCACTGCTTACCCGCCCATCGCGGCGAAGAAGTCGCCGCCGAGGTGATCGACGGACCACAAAGCGTGGTTTGGGATGAGGCAGAAAATCGCCTGCATATACAAAAAGCCTTGCTGGAATTTTTGCTCCTCGGAAAAATCAACGATTAAAAGAAAGACAACATCAATGAGTGAAATCAAAAAAGCAGTACTCGCCTATTCGGGTGGTCTGGATACTTCGGTGATCCTCAAGTGGCTGCAAGATACCTACCAGTGCGAAGTAATCACCTTCACTGCCGATCTGGGACAAGGTGAAGAGCTGGAACCCGCACGTGCCAAGGCATTGCAACTCGGCATCAAGAAGAAAAATATATTCATTGATGATCTGCGTGAAGAGTTCGTGCGCGATTTTGTTTTCCCCATGTTTCGCTGCAACACCGTGTATGAAGGCGAATATTTGCTGGGCACCTCTATTGCGCGGCCACTGATTGCCAAGCGACTCATTGACATCGCAAAGAAAACCAATGCCGACGCGATTTCCCATGGCGCAACCGGCAAAGGCAATGATCAGGTGCGCTTCGAGCTCGGTGCCTACGCGCTCATGCCCAACATCAAGGTCATTGCCCCGTGGCGCGAATGGGATTTGCTGTCACGCGAAAAGCTCATGGCCTATGCCGCAAAACACGACATTCCCGTCGAGATGAAGCACAAAAAAGGCGGCTCGCCGTACTCGATGGATGCCAATCTGCTGCACATTTCCTACGAAGGCCGCCATCTGGAAAACCCTGCGGCTGAAGCTGAGGAATCCATGTGGCGCTGGACAGTTTCCCCCGAGAAAGCACCGAACAAAGCCGAATACATCGACCTGGAATTTAAACAAGGCGATCTGGTGGCGATCAATGGTAAAAAAATGAAAGCCCACGAGCTGTTAGCGAGCCTGAATCAGATCGGTGGCAAGCATGGTATCGGCCGCCTTGATCTGGTCGAAAACCGCTACGTCGGCATGAAATCACGGGGCTGCTATGAAACCCCGGGCGGCACGATTTTGCTGCGCGCCCATCGCGCCATTGAATCCATCACCCTGGACCGCGAAGTGGCTCACTTGAAGGACGACCTCATGCC
>JAYTIQ010000172.1:0-6593 GCA_043731705.1 Rugosibacter sp. | reverse complement strand
ATCAGTTGGCCGCAAATCCCACAGCCACGGTAGCTACGGGCGACAAAAATGGATTCCAATTGCAGCGCACCGCGCGTTCTCGACAGGCTCAACTCTTCGACCAGTTTCAGATTGGCAGTCGCCAACCCGATTTTCTGTTGTCCCAGGAAATGCAAAAGCAAATTACCCTTCAAAATTCCGCTGGGCTTGCGCTCGGAACCTTCCACCCAAGCGCACACCGCGCCGGCAAGCGTGCCTGCCGCCTCAGCCACGAAAAATCCTGAGACACACAGCTCCTGGCCAATGATGTCTTCGGCCAGGATTTCCGCAAGCATTGCACGCAATTCGAATTCAGCAAGATCAAAAATGGTGCAATAGCTTAGTTTATCGGTCCCGCTCTTTTCGGCCGCGATAATACACTCGACCAAAAATGGAATGTCACTGGCCACGGCCTGGCGAATGTTGGTGTTCTCATTGCGCATTTTGCGGGCGTTTCAACTAATTCAATCGGGCGCAAGCAATTGATTTGCAACCAGCAAACGAAGCATCGGGCGATCCACCTTTCCATTCTTGTTCAGTGGCAACTCAGCAAAGTTGACCATGCGACTCGGCAGCATGTAAGGTGGTAATTTAACCCGCAAAAGATCGAGCAGCGCCTTGCTCTCGCCAGAATAATCACCCAAGCACAAAACTATCTCGATCACATTGTTTTTGTTGGTATGGGTCACCGCCACCATCTGGTTTGATCCAGAGCATGCGCGTGCATGATGTTCAATTTCCGCCAGCTCAATTCTGAAACCCTGAACCTTCACTTGCTGATCAAGTCGCCCCAAGTACATGAAATCACCTTCTTCATCGACCTGTGCAATATCGCCAGTGCGGTAAAAGCGGACAACTGAGCCACCGTGCGGAAGGTCAAAGAACGATTCCTGGTTTTTTTTCTGGTCCTGCCAATAGCCATTTGTGAGTTGATCGCCGGCCAGACAAAGCTCGCCGGACTGATTTGCTGGCAACACAACACCATGCTCATCGAGCACCAGCATCTCGGCGTTCAACATGGCCTTGCCAATCGACAAGATTCCGTTGACAGATTTTTGCTGCTGGGGCGACCATTCATAGGCAGAACAAAAAACCGTCGCTTCGGTCGGGCCGTAAAAATTGATGATGCGCATGTCAGGGCTGCATGCGGACCATTCCTCGGCAACCTGCGCAAGCAGTGGTTCACCACAGAATAATGAACATTTCAGTTTATTGAGAACGATATCCTTAAAATACGGCCGCAGGAAAGTTAACATCGACGGAACCATCGGCGCACAAGTTATCTCCTGTTCCTCGAGCAGCCGATAAACCGACATGAATCTCAACTCATCCGTCGCTGCCGGATAGACACAGGCGCCGGCAACCAATGGTGCAAATAAACTCATGACCGAAAAATCGAAGGTCAGGTCAAACATTTGCAGCACGCGATCATCAGTTCGCAGC
Source organism: Rugosibacter sp. (assembly GCA_043731705.1). Lineage (GTDB taxonomy): Bacteria > Pseudomonadota > Gammaproteobacteria > Burkholderiales > Rhodocyclaceae > Rugosibacter. The sequence goes on along the minus strand of JAYTIQ010000172.1, from coordinate 5,132 downwards.
TCAACGATTTCGAAGAAACTAACCAGAAATGCATCCAGATTCTTCCGACTTATCGGAACGCCTTTCGGAATACCAGTGCTGCCGGACGTAAACAGCAGGTAGGCATGAGTCGAATCCGGCACAGCTTTCTGGTAGACGACTGCGCTCGAAATCGGCAGCTCCGTTGTTCGCAGAACCTTCAGGTGGGGCAGGCTGGATTCGAGGTTCGGAATCGAGTTTTCCTTGCTTGAAAAAAGTATTTCGACATCCGCCTGCCGCAGTATCAAGGCATTTCGATCAATCGGATTCTGCGGATTTAGCGGCAGGTAGCCATGACCCGAGAATATAATCGCAAGAATTGTCGCATAGGTTTCTATGTCGGCGTTGGCGACGACTGCAACAATCTGATTAACAGTATTGCAGTGGCTGCCAATCAAAGCCTGAATGGCTGCAATCTTTTGGCCCAGTTCGCCATAAGAGTAATACTTTGAATCTATAAAAAACGCCGGCCGAGACGAATTTTCATGAAGCTGTACCAGTATATTCTTCAACATTCCTTCCGCCTTTAAAAAAAATGGCTTGACAGTAGACATCTCGCACCGCACCGCTTCAATGGCCCTTCTGATTAGCCCCCAAGCTCAGCCAGCTCTGGGCGCGCCGTCTAAAAGTGGTGGCAAGATGCAGGAGGCCGCGTGGAAAGGTACGTAATTTCTTCGTTTTCCCTAGTTTTCTTAGTATTGTTTGATATGCACCTGAATACTAAAAAAGTGGTATCTGAGCTTGGGGGCTAATCAGGATGGCCCTTGGCCGTGGACTTCAAAAGCTGTTCGTCCCGTTTCTGGCGGTAACTCCGAACGAGTTCAGCAACTCGCTTGACTTCATCCGGATGCGCGATTCGATAGGCCGACCGACTTTCACGATCTGCGGCGAGACGTGCCGGAAGCGACGCGGGCGACAGTTTGGCACCGAATCCCTGCTGGCCTGAGCCCAGCATTCTCGAAAGTATCATATCGCCGAGTGCCTTCTTGAAATGCGCTGGTTCCCAAAACCATTGCAGCGCAGTGTGCCGATCACCTCTGGGTGGCACGACCTCGGTTGAATAGATGTCGTAGGCGGCAAAATCCCACAACACAATACGTGAATGGCTGTCACTGCCCTGGTACTCCGCGACCAGCATGGCCAAAGCCAGTTTGAAGCCTTCGAATCTGTCCCACAAGCCGGCGGCATCGACAATTTCAAGGTAGTCTGCGTGATAAGGCGGTATGAACAGGTATAAATCTACATTTTGTTGACGACAAAATTCAATGATTGCACGAACATGGGCAATGTCCGGAAATCGGGACTGCGGCGTATTTGACAATGCCACGGCATCGCGATCCATCGATTTGATAATGTTGAGGTCCGTTTGCGCAAAAAGATCATTGTGCCCATCAGACCGGGCAAAGCGCCCAATTATGTTCTCATTGCTCAGCCCATTCTCGGCCACATCATCCGGGTATGCCTGCTGTTGCCGCACAACCGTCTCGACACTGTCAATTGTCGCTTTGAGAGTCAGCGTGGCGGCGGTTCTGTCAAGTATCTTCTGAATACTTCTGGTATTTGCTGAAATGCTGCTGTCGCCTGTTTTCAGGCGGCGCTCGAATTCACTAATATCGCCCGGTTGCGATATTTTTGAATTGAGAAAATCTTGAAACTCCAGGCCGACCAAGGCCAACTTGAGTGGGCCGGCCTGCGCGGCATGGCGGAATTGAGGCAGGATTTTTTTGAGCGATACTCCGGGATAACCGAAATTATATACCGGCTGCGCGCTGGCTGGCCAAGCAGCATGATTGGGGTCAAAACCGATATCAACCCGGGATGTTCCGAATAGGACACTGCGGGGGCCAAGCCGCTCAATCTGATAAGCCTTGACCATTGAAGCGCGAGTACTGGCGTTGGTTTTTATGGCGTTGAAGCCTGCAACTCTCGGAACACCGAAAATACTGTATGGGTCTACCAACAAATTGATTACCACGACACCGGCAAGACAAGCGGCCAGCAATATCAGAAAGGCGACAATAAATCGTGCCGGGCGCATCAAAATTGCCAATATAGAAATTCTGTCGGCTGGCCAAGCGCCAGGATGCCTATCGTCGCAACCACGGCAGTACCAATTGCCCAGGAAGTGGATAGTTGCCACACCGGCGAACGTCTGGCCAAGCCGTGCGCGCCCTGGGCGTCGGCGCCTCTCGCCGGTTCAAGCGGGCTTTTGAAGTCAAGCGCCGGACGGAATTTTCTGAATATTTCCAGGGTATTCGGCATAAGCCAAGCCACCGCGAGCAAAAATACCATCCATGCGATGGATTGGATGAATCCCTTGCCGCTGGACCATACCAAGGCCACGCCCGCAGGCTTCCAGTCACCAAGCTGTATCCCTACTGCGTTTGGCAACGAAACGCCATTCAAGCCAAGCATGCCGCGCATCAAAGTCAAGCCGGCCTCGATGGAACTGGATCTGAAAAAGGCCATGGCCAACACGACCGCGCAGAATGTCAAAATAAATCCAATCGGGGCCATTATGCGATCATGGCTTCGATTGTCGGGCCAGAACCGGGGTCGATAGATATGCCAGGCATGATTGATGACCAGATAACTGCCGTGCAGGACGCCCCAAACAATATAGCCATAGCCGGCACCATGCCACAGGCCCGACAGAAACATGGTGATCATGGTGGGCAATACCAACACGGACGCGAACGCGGCCAGACTGGTTTTCGAGCCGACGATACCCCTCAGGCCTGCCTGGCTGCGTTGTCGCGACAAGGCAAAAGCCATCGGGTTGAAGACATAGACGGTGAGAAACCGGACCAGGGTAATGTGCCAGCGCGTCCAAAAATCGATGATGCTGGTGGCTTTCAGGGGTGAGTTGAAGTTCATCGGCAACCTTATGCCAAAGCAGCGCGCCGCGCCAAGCGCCATTTCCGAATAGCCAGAGAAGTCAAAGTAAACCTGAAGCGTGAAGCCGATGGTTGCGATCCACGCATATATGAGTGTTGTCGGTTCGCCATTCGCCGCAGCCGTAAAAATGGGCGATACGTACGGCGCGATCCCGTCGGCGAGGATAACTTTCTTGAACAGGCCAAAAAAGAACAAGCCAAATCCGACTGCCAGATCCTCGGCCATGACGCGACCGGTTGCCTTGTCAAACTGAGGCATCATCTCGCGGTAGTGAACAATGGGCCCGGCGATGAGTTGCGGAAAGAAAAATACGAACAGGCAGTAACTTCGAAACGTGAAAGAACTAACGCGCCCGGTATATACATCCACCAAAAATGCAATCTTCTGAAACGTGATGAACGAAATTCCAAGGGGCAGCAGTATCTGATCGAGTACAAAACTTGTTCCGACGGTGTCATTTGCAATCTGAAGCAGGAAATTCACATACTTGAAATACGACAGAAATACTATATTTCCGCCGATGCCGAGCAGTAGCAGCGTCAGGGCAGTGCGCGGGTGCTCGTCGCCAGCCTTCAAGATGCCCCGTGCCAGAAAAAAATTGATCAGGACTGACGGTGTGATGATCAATATATTCATCGGCTTCCACCAGGCGTAGAAGGCGATTGAAGCAACAACCAACCAGGTGAGTGCGAAACGAGGATGGGCAAGCCGCCCGAGTAGCGCAAACCCCGCCAGTGTCAGCGGGAGGAAGATAAATACAAAGTAATATGAGTTAAACAGCATCTCGAGTCGCAAATGTCATCCGAAGCCGCCAAGCGTGCGCCGTTTGTTGTGGGGTTCTGCGCTGATCAGCGCCATGCCGTGATTGTTGGCGGGTTCTACGATTTCAGGATGGCTGTTTGTTGGCGGCCGTGATTTTCTGCAACAGCGCATGCCTGGCTGTAGCCAAGCCTTGGCAAGAATGAGCATGCGATCCATCGGGCAATGAGGCTCGTGAGGGCGTCGACATTCGGACTCATTGCCCAGCGGGCGCGTTCGCCTTAAACATCGATCCTGAAACGTGGCGCATGGCATTGCAGCCACTGCTCCAGAATCATCAAAATCCAGACCATCTCGCCATAGTACCCTGGGTGGCTTGGCAAATGCTCTTCAAGCAGTTGCCGAATGAACTCGGGACGCACGATGCCGCGCGTCGACAAACTGCCGAGAGAGTCTATCGCCAGTTGCTTGAGCGGCGCATTGCGCATCGCCCAGACGCCAAACGGCAGGCCAAAGCCCTGCTTTTTCTTGCTCAGGATTTCATCCGGCAGAAAGCCACGCAGCGCCTCTTTGAAAAACCAGCGCAGCTTGAAACCCTTGAGTTTGTAGTGGTTCGGCAGGCGCATCGAGAAATCCACCATCGCCTGGTTCAGAAACGGAAAGCCGACCTCGATCCCCGCCAACTGGGTGGTGCCGCAGACCTTGGGCAAATCACTTTCGGCCAGGGTGAAACGCCAATCAAAGGCCAGGGTTCTGTCCAGCTCGGTGCTGGCCACCGCCTGCGCCCAGACCTCGGCCTGTTGGCGGGCCGGCGCGCCCTGGTCGATGCGGCTGAGAAAGCCGGGCGCAAGCACCGTGGCCGCGCCCAGGCGGCGCAGCAGGTTGTACATCTGCAAGCGCGCAGGCATCGCCACCCGGGCTTGCTCAATATAACCCGAGCCTTTGCGCAACAACGGTGTACTGGCAACGGCGGCGATGCCGAAAAAGGGTTCTAAGACACCACTGCGCAAGCCGGCAGGCACTTTGTCATACCAGCCAAACAAGCGTTGCAGGGCATATCTTGAATTGCCACCGAAGAGTTCATCGCCGCCGTCGCCGGCCAGTATTTTGCCGACGCCATCGTCGCGCGCGGCCTTGGCGCAATAATAGGCCGGCAAGGCCGACGAGTTGCCGAAGGGCTGGTCGTAGGACGCCGCCACATCGGCAATGCTGCGCACCAGATCGCCGGGGGTGACGTAATATTCATGGTGCTTGGTCTTGAAATGTCGGGCGGCCATGCGGGCATATTCCATCTCGTCATAGCCCTCGGCCTCGAACCCGATGGAGTAACTGGCCGCCGCCTGGCCGGTGGCCTCTCGGATCATGCCGGCGACGGTCGAGCTGTCGGTGCCGCCGCTTAAAAAGCAAGCCGGCTGGCCAGCGTCCAATTGGCTGGCGACGGCGCTGCGCAAAACCTC
>JAYTIQ010000171.1:0-3890 GCA_043731705.1 Rugosibacter sp. | reverse complement strand
CCTGCCACAATCCCGCCACCATATAGATACAAACAGATAAAACCGAATGAACCTTTATCCTTTATTACGACCCCTGCTTTTTATCGGGGAGGCAGAGCGCCCCTCTCCCGTCTGAACTTGAAGTTGACCCCATTTCACGGACACCCTATTGGTTCTTGTATAAGGAGTCTGAAATGAGCAAATCGCTTACTCCCAAGGCGCCCTATCCAGCGCAATTTCGTGAGCAGATGATTGAACTGGTTCGTGTCGGCCGCAAGTCTGATGAACTGGCCAAAACGTTTAGCTGTCACGTCACCAGCATCCTCAGCGGGTACGCCAGGCCGATGCGGCCAGCGGCGTCATGTCGCCCCAATCGGGGGCGTTAAGCGCCAACAAGTGCCAAGACCTGATCGAGCTACGCCGCAAGCTGCGTCAATTCCAGATAGATCGCGACATTCTGGCAAAGGCTACGACCTGGTTTGCCAACAATGGCGACAAGACGTTCACCCCGTCTACGCGCTGATTGCAGCCAACCAGGCCGAACTCCCCGTGCGCACGATGTGCAAGACACTCAAGGTCTCGCCAATGGCTTTTACGGCTGGCTGCAATGTCCCGTGTTCCCATGTCAGCAGACCAATAGTGTCCTGACGACGCACATTCGATCAGCCTTTGTCGCCAGCCGCAAACGCATTGCCCATCTGATGCGTAAGGCGCAAATGCGTGGTGTAAGCCGCAGGCGCAGCTTCTGCGTCACCACTGAACACGATGGCGCCATCGCCCGGCGTCGGGTTTGGTGAACCGGATATTTGTGGCGACCGAGATCAACTCGCTGTAGGTGGGGCATGACATGCATTCCGACTCGAACCGGCTTTCTGTATTAGCCATGATCATCGCCGTATACAGCCGCAAGGGCGTCAGGTGGGCGTTTGGCGAGCACATGGCCGTGACCTGGTGATTCTGGCGCTCAGCAAGGCCTTGATAACCCGAAGGCCCGAGTCGGTGACTCACTATCCTGGCCAGGGCAGCTAGTACACCAGCATTGCGTTTGGCAACCGCTGCAAGAAAATGGGCGTACGCCCCCGTCAATGGGCAGCGGGGCGATGCGTACGACAACGCCATGGCAGAGCGCTTCTTTGCCATCCTGGAATGTGAACTCATTGCCCAGCGCAGCTGGAAGACCGAGGCATGCTTGGCAGTGTTTACCGGGATCGATAGCGGTACAACCCGCGCGGGCGATATTCTGGATTGAATTATCAGTCACCCAATAACTTTGAAAGGAAACTTCAGCAAAAATCCACCTACGCCGAAAATCAGTTACCCCATAAGCTTCAATGAAGAAGTTCAAACTGTCCGTGGAAACGGGGCAAGTCCAGAGTTTAAATAAGGGTTACTTTCGCAAACTTTCGCTTACCCACCTGCAGCACAACTGTTTGACCCGGAGTTAATACCGAGCTTCTGTCATTCACCTTCTGGCCATTAAGCCTTACGCCACCCCCATCAATCATGCGGAGGGCATCGGATGTGCTCTGTGTAAGTCCCGCACCTTTAAGCACTTGCGCTATAGGTCCGCTCACAATACTGACTTCCAACATATTGTCCGGTAGGGCTCCTTTTTGAAAGCGGGCCTCGAAATCTTCTAATGCTTTTTCTGCATCTTTAGCTGAATGAAACCGAGTTACGATTTCCTGTGCAAGAGCCACTTTCGCATCACGCGGATTTCGCCCCTCATCGACTTCTCTTTTTAATCGAGCAATCGCTTCACTTCCCGTAAATGAAAGCAAAGTAAAATACCTCCACATCAAAGTATCTGATATAGACATGAGTTTGCCAAATATTTCTTGTGGAGCCTCAGTGATACCTATATAGTTGTTTAATGACTTAGACATTTTATTCGTGCCGTCTAAACCTTCTAATAAGGGCATCATCAAAGCACACTGGGGAGGTTGCCCATAGTGCCGTTGAAGCTCGCGCCCTACCAGCAAATTAAACTTTTGGTCTGCCCCCCCAAGCTCCACATCCGAACGCATTGCAACAGAATCGTACCCTTGACAGAGCGGATAAAGGAATTCGTGGACGGCGATAGGCTGCCCAGCAGCATATCGCTTCGAAAAGTCATCACGCTCCAACATGCGAGCGACTGTATGCTTTGCAGCCAAATGAATAATCCCCCCGGCACCGAGAGAATCAAACCATTTTGAGTTAAAACAAACTTCAGTTTTCTCGGGATCTAGTATTTTGAAAACCTGCTCACGATAAGTTTGCGCATTGCCTAAGATTTGGTCACGAGTTAACGGGGGGCGCGTGGCATTTTTTCCTGTTGGATCACCAATCATGCCAGTAAAGTCGCCAATGAGAAACATAACGTGATGACCCATTTCTTGAAAATGGCGCAACTTGTTGATTAGTACTGTATGGCCCAAATGAAGATCTGCGGCTGTCGGGTCAAAACCAGCCTTGATACGCAAAGGGCGGCTGCCTTTGAGTTTCTCGACAAGCTCAGACTCAATCAAGATCTCATGGACACCACGTTTGATGTACGCAAGTTGGGTTTCAATATCAATCATGGAATAAGCTTCATAGGCGAAGTGGAGAGCCACTTTTAATAAAGTGGTAAAATCATTCTTTGCTACAATTATTTCATTTATAGTGCAAAGAATAGACCCTGAAATTCTATCGCAACTTGCCCTTGGCTTAACTACCCATCCTCGACTACCTATTGTTGCTGTAGTCAGTTTGGTTTGTTTTTTTAGTGTGGCTTTCGCTTTTGCGACAATCAGCCCACCCTCATCAAGTGACTTCAGCCAGCAGCAGATGAGTGAATATCTCGCCCCTACATTAACCTCTTTGGCCACACCACAAAATCATCTACTTTATGAAACTCGAATTCAGCAGGGTGATACGCTAGATTCGATACTGCAGCGTTTAATGGTTCATGATGCTTCGGCCTTGAGTTTCCTGCATACCAATCAGCAAGCTCAAGTCATTGCAAAACAGTTGGACTCTCGCAAAAGTGTAGTAGCGAAAATTTCATCTTTGGGTAGCTTACAATCATTGGCATTTCCGCTGGCTTCCGACCCCGAGCTATATCTTGCTATTGAGCGCCAAGGTAATCGTTTTATTGCCAATAAAAAAGCATTCCCATTAGAAAAACAGATTGTGACGAAAGTAGCTGAAATAAGTCATTCACTTTTTGGCGCCAGCGATGCAATGGAAATTCCTGAAAAAGTTGCCCTCCAGCTAACTGAGATATTCAGCAACGATATCGATTTTCAGCAAAGCCTACACAAAGGCGATCGATTTTCAGTTGTTTATGAGGTATTTACATACCTAGGTCGCCCCGTTAAGACCGGACGGGTTCTAGCTGCCGAGTTTCTAAATAATGGAGCAGTTTATCGAGCCGCCTGGTTTCCATCTTTAACAGATGAGCGCCACGGCGATTATTACACTGCAGAAGGGAAAAGTATCCATAAAGATTTTTTGCGCTCACCTTTGGAGTTCTCCCGAATTACCTCTGGATTTACAGAGTCACGCCTTCATCCTGTGTTAAATAAATGGAGAGCCCATACAGGAGTTGATTATGGCGCTCCGGTAGGCACACAGGTCAAAAGCACAGCGGAGGGCATCATTGATTTTGCAGGGCGTAAAGGAGGCTATGGCAATGCCATTATTGTTCGCCACAAAAATGGCTATACAACGCTTTATGGACATCTTTCAGCTTTTGCTTCAGGAATGCGTCAAGGCCGCCGGGTAAACCAAGGTGATGTCATCGCATATGTTGGCGCTACCGGTTTAGCAAGTGGCCCTCATTTGCACTACGAACTCCGCATTAATGACGTTTACAAAGATCCCTTAGATGTTGCTCTTCCCAGTGCGCCACCATTAAGTGCGATACAAAAAGTTGATTTTAAAAA
>JAYTIQ010000170.1:0-3884 GCA_043731705.1 Rugosibacter sp. | reverse complement strand
GAAGCAGAAGATGGCACCCCAACACTAGCCGACCATAAGCGCCGCCTAACCCCGCGTGGCGAAAAACAGGCAAAGAAAGTAGCGCACTGGCTGCACCAGAATTTACCGCGCAAGTGCCGCGTTCTTGTCAGCCCGGCTGAGCGCACGCAGCAAACAGCCAACACGCTGGAACTGCCCTACGACATCGAAAAAAAAGTCGGCGTTGGTGCTACGGTGGCGGATATCCTCACGGCGGCCAACTGGCCAACAGACCCTGGTGCAGTCGTGATTGTTGGCCATCAGCCGACACTCGGGCGCATCGCTGCCTTGCTGCTGGGCGGTATAGAAGCCGACTGGCCCATGAAAAAAGGTGCCATCTGGTGGTTCTCCAGCCGGATACGCGAAAGTGAACCGCAGATCGTGCTGCGCGCGGCGATCAATCCGGATTTTCTGTAAACACAAAACCTCTATGCCTGCTGCGCGTAGAGAAAAAAATAACCTGCAAGATAAGCGGAGAGCGCAACAGCGACGCTGCACGGTAAAATCAACCCATTGGGAAAACCCGCCACCTGTGCAATAACCCGTGTCTCCTGCTACGTCCAATTCAACGCCTCCGCCAGATTTTTTGGTAGCCTGCTTATGCGCCGATTGGTGCAGCACATGTCGCGACTATCGCGCAGGCTTTAGTGCGGTGGCGCAGCAGTTTACAGATACCGCATTTCGCTGGATTGATATTGAGGATGCAGCCGATGAGCTGAGCAGCATCGACGGGGGCGCGGATATGGATATTGAAAACTTCCCCACGCTGCTCATTTTTAATCATGGCAAAGTGGTTTTTTTCGGCCCCATGCTGCCCCAACCGCAGCTGCTCGAACGAACATTCAAAGCACTTCGCGCCCTCACAGGAGAAGAGTTAGCCAGCTATATTTCAGCCAACGAAAGGCATCGAGAGTGGCAGCGCTTTGGCTCCTTGCGTACGGCCTTGCTCGCCCACCCGCCGGCCTAGTTTTCGCTGCCTCCAAGTTCTACGGTGCTGGATTCGTATAGCGTAGATGCAACGCTTCGATCTCCTGCAATACATCTTCTGCCAGCGGTTGCACACAAGCTGCAATATTTTCTTTTAGCTGCGCCAGCGTTGTTGCGCCAATGATCGTGCTGCCGACACACCAGCGCGAGGCCACAAAAGACAGTGCCAGCTGCACAGGCGTCATGCCGTGACGTTGGGCCAGTTCAACATACGCGGCAACCGCCAAGGACACGTTAACTTTTGTGTACCGCTGGGCAAAAGCGCCAAACAGCGTTGCCCGGCCCAAAGCCTTGGGATCAGCCAAATACTTGCCCGACAAAAATCCAAATGCCAAGGGTGAATAAGCCAGCAACGACACCTGCTCGCGATAGCCGGTTTCGGCCAGCCCCATTTCCCACGTCCGGTTAAGCAAGCTGTAGGCATTCTGGATCGACACGATGCGCGGCAAGCCATGCGCTTGTGCTGTCTGCAAAAACTGCATCACGCCCCACGGCGTTTCGTTGGATAAACCGATATGGCGAATCTTGCCTTCCTTCACCAGCTCGTCGAGCGCTTGCAGAGTTTCCAGAAACGCTACAAAAGCGCGCTCTTTTTCCGGCTCAAACTGGTATTGACCAAACGTGGGCACATTGCGATCCGGCCAATGCAACTGATAAAGATCGATATAGTCCGTTTGCAAACGCGCCAAAGAACCATCAACCGCCGCGCGCAGATTCTGGCGGTCGAACGTCAGATTTTCGTCGCGAATCCAGGCTATCCGCCCCGCACCCGCCGCCTTCGTGGCAAGCACCACACGATCCCGTGCCTGATGCTTCAACCAGGTGCCGATCATGCGTTCCGTCGCACCGGTGGTTTCGGCCCTGGGCGGCACCGGATACATTTCAGCGGTGTCGATGAAATTGATGCCTTGGGCAAACGCATGGTCAAGCTGTTCATGGGCGTCAGCCTCGCTGTTTTGCTGGCCGAACGTCATGGTGCCAAGACACACGGATGAGACCCGCAGATCACTTTTTCCGAGACTCACAAAATTCATGGTGGTTATTCCTGGGTTATTCCTGCTGGATACGCAAGATTGTGTTAGGGACGGCTAACGCGTTATCCGTCCGAGTGTAATACAATGTTGCTGGTGGGCAATGCCGGTTGGCCTGCAATCCGGCATTCCGCCGCACAGCATTTTCCAGTATTTCGCTGCCTGAACCGGTTCCCCTTAAAAGGGCAGGCCGATTCAGGAGTTTCATTGAACGAAATCATATCCCCCCTTGGCACAGTAGTGCCTGCCGTTACACTCAGTGCCACTGACGCCGTCTCATCAGCGCCGACTTCTTTCGAAACACTTGGTCTATTGCCCGAGCTGTTGCGAGCCGTCAAAGATGCAGGTTACACAACCCCTACGCCAATTCAAACACAAGCCATCCCGATCATTCTGGCCGGGCACGATGTCATGGGTGGCGCGCAAACCGGCACGGGCAAGACGGCAGGCTTTACCCTGCCCCTGCTGCAACGCCTGGCACCGCATGCCACCTCGTCGCCCTCGCCCGCCCGGCACCCGGTGCGTGCGCTGATTCTCGCGCCAACGCGCGAACTCGCCATGCAGGTGCATGAAAGTGTCGTCACCTACAGCAAGCATTTGCCACTGCGCTCAGTCTGCATCTATGGCGGTGTGGATATCAAACCGCAAATTGCCCAGTTGCGCGAAGGCCGCGAAATTGTGGTGGCCACGCCAGGCCGGCTACTCGACCATGTGCAACAAAAAAGCGTGAGTTTTAACTCTGTTGAAGTGTTGGTACTGGACGAAGCCGACCGCATGCTGGACATGGGCTTCATGCCCGATATCAAGCGCATTCTGGCCATGCTGCCGACCGCGCGGCAAAGCCTGTTGTTCTCTGCTACCTTTTCCGGCGAAATCAAAAAGCTGGCCGACAGCATGTTGAAGTCGCCCCAGCTCATCGAAGTCGCGCGACGCAATGCCGTCAGCGAAACCATCACCCACCGCGTTTATCCCGTCACCAGCGGCCTCAAACGCCACCTGCTGGTCAAGCTGCTCACGCAGGAAGATATGCGCCAGGTGCTGGTGTTTGTTGGCACCAAGTTCGGCGCCAGCCGGCTGGCAGTGCATCTGGCCCGGCAAGGCATTGCAGCGGATGCCATTCATGGCGACAAAAGCCAGGCACAACGCACCGAAGCACTAGAAAATTTCAAATCCGGCAAAATTCGCGTGCTAGTCGCCACCGACGTCGCTGCACGGGGACTGGATATTGACGACTTACCCCATGTCATCAATTATGAGCTGCCGCACACGGCGGAAGATTATGTCCACCGCATCGGCCGCACCGGCCGCGCAGGCAAACAAGGCATGGCCATCTCGCTCTTCGCCCCGGAAGAAACTGAACGTCTGCGTGACATTGAAAAACTGATCAACCGCCCCATCACGCGGGTTGACAGCAGCAGCCTGACGCAAGATGCGGACACCTCGGATTCATCCAGCCAGCATGGAGAAGACCGTGGGGCAAGGCGTCATGGAAACTTCAGCAAGCCTGACAGCAATGATCGTTCATCGCGTCCGGCTCGGTCCGAGCATAATCAACACGCGACAAACGCAGCAAATACCGAGCGCCCCACGCGAGCAAGGGAACGTCTGGAAAAACCACGCGACCATCGCCCGCCATCATCAACATCCACCTACACGCACTCGGCCAACGCACAAACCGCACGCTTGCCAAAGCTCGATTTCGACCCCACCAAACCTTACGAAAATAAAACCAGCACGACGACAGGAGCCTCAGTAGCAGCAAAGTCTTCCGCCGCCCGCCAAAAGCGCACAGTGGCCGCTCTGCTGGGTGGTTTAAGCAAAAAATAATCCGCCACAAACAGATTAAAA
>JAYTIQ010000169.1:0-3396 GCA_043731705.1 Rugosibacter sp. | reverse complement strand
GCCGCCACTTTGCCGCGCCGACCACGAGTTTATTTTGAGGAATGGGATGAGCCGATGATCAGCGGCATTCAATGGGCCTCCGAGCTCATCACCATTGCTGGAGGGGACGACGTATTCGCCGAGCTTGCGCAAAAGCGCAGTGCGAAGGAGCGCATCATCGCCGAAAAGTCGGCGCTGGCGAGACGGCGTCCGGATATTGTTTTTGCCTCATGGTGTGGCAAAAAGTTTCAGTCAGCGCGGTTTTATGAGCGCTTTGCCGAACATGATTTCCCGGCACTGGCAGCCAACCAGGTGCATGAGATTAAATCCGCCTATATCCTCTCGCCGGGGCCTGCGGCAATTGAGCTGGGTTTGCCGCAGATTGCAAAAATCATTCATGCCTGGGCGCAACAAGGCTAAGACCAAATAACCAGTCGGCTGGTTATTTGGTCTTCTCAGCGGTTGCAGGGGTGGGCCGGTTAACCAGGTAAATGCTGTAGATCACCAACGTGCCGCCGACGAAAAGGCTTAATGGCACTGACTCGTTTAACAGCACAGCGCCACCTGCCATCGAGACTACGGGCACTAAAAAGGTATTGGCCGAAAGTGTGCTGGCGTCACCCACTCTGACCAGGTTGAACCAGATCACCCACGAGGTTGCCAGGCCGATCACGCCACCCCAGAAAAGGGTGATAAGAAAGGGAATGTTCCAGATAATCTCGCTGGGGTGCTCGCCTAAGGCCAAGCCAATGAGACACAAGCCTAACCCGCCGACAAGAAATGGCAGAGAAATAAACCAGTAAATCGAGCGCGGGTTTTTGCGTTTGATAAACACCGTGCCAAAAGCCCAGCCCAGCGCAGAGAGCAACCCCATGCCGACACCATAAAGTGATAAGTCGCCGGTGAGACCTTTGTAGCTGATGATGGCGACGCCTAAAAAGCCGACCAATAAGCCAATAAACTTGCGTTGAGTGAGGATTTCATTGAGTAAAAAGTGGGCCAGAACGCCGACCATGATGGGCTGGGCATACAGCAGAATGGAAGCAATGCCGGAGGGTAAAAACTTGATGGCAATGGCTGAAGAGCCAAAAAACAGCAGCACGTTAAAAACGAGCGAGGCAAGCATGGCACGCCAGTTGTCACGAAAATTCAGTGCATCGCCACTGCGCAGGGCCAGCATTGCCAAAACCAGGCCACCGAGCATGGCGCGCAAACCGGCAAAAATCAACGGTGGACAATAGGCCAGCCCCACCTTCATGACCGGATAGCCCATTCCCCAGATCAGGATCAAAATGACGAGGAAGGTTTTGTGGTAACGAAGGACAATGTTCACAGCAGGCTCACAATCAGAAGGGAATGGCAGAAAATAAAACGCCCTGCAATGCAAAGTTAGTTTGCATTGCAGGGTGTTGTATCAATATCTAGGCAATTATATGGTTTTGCTTTTTCAGTGGGCTGATTACCGGCCTAAATCTTCAATGGCATCCACCACCATGCTGGAGCCAATGGCAATCAACAGGATATCCGAGGCAACGCGTACATATTTATGGCCGGAGGGCGGCGGACGTAAATGAACCATCACTTCGTTGGGCACAGGGTAGTACACCACGGTGCTTGGTAAAGGTGCTCCTCTATGCCATTTTTTTGCCTGGCCGGGTGGCAGGCAACCATTATTCTTTTTGGCGAGTCCAGGGGGGCAATTGCCGCGACTGAATTCTTCATGGTAGTAGCTACGGGCATAGTCGCGCTCGCGATCATCGAAATAAGCATTGATCGAGATTCGTGAGCTATCACGGGAGACTCGGTCGTCATCCCTGCGGTCGCGCTGGTGATCATCATCACGTTGGCGATGTTTATCTTTTTTTCCACCATGGCGTTGTTGATCATCACTTCGGGAATCATCTCTGTTCTCTTGTTTTGAATGTTTGCCATTACCGGCCCACTCGGGTTTTTCTGCGTGCGCGGAGGTACCCACAAAGGGTGCCGCTATGAAAAGGCCGAGTAGACATGCTTTTGCAAGGGATATGGCGCGGTTTGGATTGTTCATGAGAGTCCTCTTTCGGCAGTGACAGAAGATTGAATTGTTGCACAACTTGCGGTTGAGTGCAGGTGACTATTGTTCAATAAGCAGTTGGTGTTGGCTGCGCATCCGCAGGCCAGTGGTTTTCAAAAACGACCGACTCAATCGGCAGGCGCTGGCCCCAGCCGAGCGCCTCTAACG
The DNA here is from genome assembly GCA_043731705.1 of Rugosibacter sp. Taxonomy (GTDB): domain Bacteria; phylum Pseudomonadota; class Gammaproteobacteria; order Burkholderiales; family Rhodocyclaceae; genus Rugosibacter. Next base: position 1,196 of record JAYTIQ010000169.1, on the reverse strand, counting down.
TGGGCTGGTTAGCGAATTGGGCCACGTGGCCAAGGCACAGAATGGCAATGGGTTTTGCGCCCGGCGGCATGGCAAACAGGCGGGCGAGTGCAGCGGGTTCGAAAAAGGATACCCAGCCCATGCCAATACCTTCGGCGCGTGCGGCCAGCCACATATTCTGAATGGCACAAGCGGCGGAGGCGAGCGCCATTTCGGGCAGCGTACGCTTGCCGAATAGGTGGTTTTCGCAGCCGTCCATGAGCGCCACGACGATGACTTCGGCGCAGCTTTTGATGCCTTCCACTTTGAGCTTGAGAAATTCCGCCGTGCGCGAGGGCAATTCGGCAGCAGTGCGCAGGCGTTCTTCTTCGACGAGTTGCGCCATGTTGTCGCGCAGTGTCGGGTCGCTGACGTGAATCAAGCGCCAGGGCTGCATGTAGCCGACCGATGGCGCGGCGTGGGCGGCGGCATAGAGGCGGTCGAGCAGGCCAGCAGGCAATGCGCCGGGAACGAATTCGCGGATGTCGCGGCGGCTGTGGATGGCGTGATAAATCGCGGCGATGGACGCATCATCGAAGGCGTTGGGGTTTTCCGCGCCGGCGTTTTCTGTGTTCATGGCAGGAACAAGGCGGCGGCCGCTGCGGGGTTGGAGGGGAAGTAAAAGTGTACGTAGGACGCGGTCAGGCGTTGTAACCGGTAAATGGCTTCGCCTTGGGTTTTTCCTGCCAGCGGGCGCTGGCGGCGGGCGTAGGTGAGTGGCGTTAATGATGTTTCTGTTTTGGAGTAATGAAACGTGTGGCCACGCAGCGTGCCTTCGGGCAGGTCTGTTTCTTGCCCGCCCAGTGCCGTGAGGCGCGGATGCATGGCGACCTGGCCGGGGAGCAGCGCGGCCATCGGATGTATGTTGCTTTCTTTGTCGGCCAGTGTGTCGAACAGCACCATCATGCCGCCGCATTCGGCGAGCAGCGGTTTGTCGGTCTTCACATGGGCATGGAGTTGGGCAAATAAATCGTGGCGCTGGGCAAGCGTGGCTGCGTGCAGTTCCGGGTAGCCGCCGGGCAGCCAGAGTGCGTCGCAAGCGGGCAGCGCGTCACCAGCGAGCGGCGAGAAAAAGTTGAGTTCTGCGCCCAGTGTTACCAGCAGCTCAAGATTCGCCGGGTAGAGAAAACAGAACGCGGCATCGCGGGCGATGGCGATGGTTTTGCCTTTGAGTAGGG
>JAYTIQ010000168.1:0-3916 GCA_043731705.1 Rugosibacter sp. | reverse complement strand
CGCGATTACCTGGCCTGAAGCGCGCAATGTGGGCGCGGCGGCCTGGATATCGTCGATCTCGCGCATCATGGCGGCAGCATCTTCCTCATAAATGGTCGGCTGTGAGCCAGAGCCGCCGCGCGCACCGCCCGATGTTACCGAGCCGGATAAGACCATGATGATGTTCGAGCCGAGGCTCTTGATTTGTTCTTCCACCCGCGCTTGCGCCCCGTTGCCGACGGCGATCATCACAATCACTGCTGCCACGCCAATAATGATGCCGAGCATGGTTAATGCCGAGCGCATCTTGTTGATGCGCAGGGCAAGCAGAGCGACACGCAGGGTAGCGGCGAGATTCATGTTATGTCTTGGCCAGCCATGCTGCCGCATCATTAGGCGTGTTGGCTTTGTCTTCCACTACCACGCCATCGCGGAAGCTGATGATGCGGCTGGCAAACAGTGCAATATCATGTTCATGCGTCACCAGCACGATGGTGATGCCTTCGCGATTGAGTTGCTGCAACAGTGCCATGATCTCGATACTAGTGCGGCTATCGAGCGCGCCGGTGGGTTCATCTGCCAGCACCAGCTGTGGGTGGCAGACCAGTGCGCGGGCAATTGCCACGCGCTGCTGCTGGCCGCCAGAAAGCTGTGCGGGGTGGTGATCCATGCGCTCCGCCAGCCCCACCTGCGCGAGCCGTTGTTTGGCGCGAGCGACACGCTTGGTCACAGGGACCTGGCTGTAAAGCAGGGGCAGGGCGACATTGTCCAAGGCAGACGTGCGCGCCAGCAGGTTGAAGTGCTGGAACACAAAACCAATTTGCCGGTTCCGTACATGCGCCAGTTCGTCACTGGAAAGTTGCGAGACTTCTTGTTCCCCCAGTCGGTAGCGGCCACGGCTGGGTTGATCCAGACAACCCAGCAAATTCATGAAGGTGGATTTGCCTGAGCCGGACGGCCCCATGACGGCAACGAATTCGCCAGCGGCAATGTCGAGCGTGACACCACGCAAGGCTTGCACGAGGGTGCTGCCCATTTGATAATCCTTGGCCAGGCTGTCAACCTGAATCAGTGCTGCCATGTTTTCAATCTTTGAATCCGTCTCTGGACGAGAAATCAGAACATGCGCGGGCCAGGCGCGCCTGCGGCAGGTTTGCTGCGGGCAGTACTTTGCATCCCGACGATGACCTCACTACCTGCTTTGATCTGACTATCCTCCACGATAATCTCGGTCATGCTGCCATCCGTGAGGCCGAGACGTACCGAGATGGCGCTGGGCTTGCCGTCTTTATCCAGCATCCACAGTCGGCTGCCATCGCTGCGGTCTTTTCTTCGCCCTGAAAAAGTCGGTGCTGGTGAGACGGCAGACACACCTTTTTTATCGCTTTTTTCATCGCTGTTTGCAGGTGGATTAAAACGCAATGCGGCATTGGGTACTTTGAGCGCATTGTCCTTGTGTGCTGTGACGATACGTACATTTGCCGTCATGCCGGGCAGTAGCAAGAGATCAGGGTTAGCTGCGGAAACAACCACGGTGTAGCTCACGACATTGGAAACAATCGACGCTGCCTTGCGCACTTGTTTGATCTGTCCGGCAAAGTGCTCCCCAGGAAATGCATCAACGGTAAAACTCACGTTCTGGCCCGGCTGAATACGGCCGACATCGGCTTCATCGACCGAGGTTTCCACCTGCATGTCAGTCAGGTTTTTGGCAATGATAAAAAGCTCAGGTGCCTGCAGGCTGGCGGCAACTGTCTGCCCCGTATCCACGCTGCGTTTGACGACCACGCCATCGACCGGCGAACGAATTTCAGTGCGACTTAAATCCACTTGCGCTTGTGCAAGCAAAGCTTGACGCTGACGCACCTGCGCTGCGCCACTGAGTGCTTGCGCTTGGGCAACGCGCAGCGCCGCTGCGGCTGCATCGAATGTAGTTTGTGCTTTGTCGAGATCGGCTGGCGAGATGAATTTCTTTTCCACCAGCAATTTCTTGCGCGCGTAATCGCGTTGTGTATCCGCCAGATTCGCCTGCACGCGGAGGATATCCGCCTGCTGCATGGTCAAGTTAGCGCGTGCTGCTTCCGTATCCGCCTGTGTCTGAATCACACGCTGGCGATAGGTTTCCGGATCAAGACGGGCGATCAGCTGGCCAGCCTTCACCGGAGAATTGAAATCCACCAGAATTTCTTTTATCTGCCCGGAAACTTGTGAGCCGACCTGCACAGAGACCACTGGATTCAGCGTACCCGTTGCCGACACAGATGCCGTGATGGGGCCAGTCTCAAGCCTGGCCAGCTTGTATGCAGGTGCCTCCTTGGTGGTAGAAAAATGCCAGGCGGCATACGCAGCAACAAGGACAACCAAAGCCAGCGCAGCAAGCGGCAGACGACCAAAACGGGCGGGCATTTTCTTGGGTTCTCCTTCGGACAAGGGGAAATTCTAGTCGATTTGTTTTGCGGGCTGCTGTAAGGAAATGTAAAGCCGCCTGAACCAGCGAGGAAAGAGAAATTTAAAATAAACCCAAGATGCAGGTTCGCGTAAGAAAGCTCCACCCGATTGTGGTGGCATCTTGTCGCAGAAAAGCTCTTCTCAGATTGCCGGTTGTAAATCTGCGTCCAGCACTCTGCGGTTGTCGAACACAAAACAGCCGCCTTGATAGTGCGCATCGCCAACTTCTTCGAGGTATTTCAGGATGCCGCCTTCCAGTTGAAGCACATTTTGTATGCCCACTTCCTGCATGTAAATCGCTGCTTTTTCGCAGCGAATGCCCCCGGTGCAAAACGTCACGATGGTTTTTCCGTCAAAGGGATTTTGGGCGGTCGTTTTTTGTGTGGCGATCTGTGCAGGAAACTCGGAAAAAGTTGTTAGTTGGTAATCGACTGCGCCCCTGAAAGTGCCTGCAGCGACTTCATAATCGTTGCGTGTGTCCAGCATCATCACGGGACGTCCGGCATCGTCATGGCCGCGATCCAGCCAGGTTTTTAGGGTAGCGGCCGCAACCGATGGCGCACGGCCGGCTTCCGGCCGAATCAGCGGATGTTTCATGGTGATGATTTCTTTTTTTAACCGCACACGCAGTTTGCCAAACGGCGGCAAGGAGGTGATGCTTTCCTTGGGTTGTAAATCATTGAAGCGTGCATCACTGCGCAAATAGGCAACCATGGCGTTAATCGCTTCCCGCGTGCCTGCCAGAAACACGTTGATGCCTTCAGGTGCAAGCAAAATAGTGCCTTTAAGGTGCAACGCAAGGCAGTGCGCCGTCAAGTCTGCTTGCAGCGCTTCACGGTCGTCTAGCGCGACGAATTTGTAGCAGGAAATGGTGACGATGTTCACAATAAAAGTCATGACAGAGCGCGTTAAGCCCTTTATTTTCGGACAGAAAGGAGGCCGATATTATAACTTTCGTTTAGTGCGGCATTGGTCGAATCGTGATGAATCACTTTTGCTGGCGTCAAGCGTTCATCTTATTTCGTTCATCATGTTCCGCAAAAAGTTTTGTAGCTGGCGCACTCGGCGATGGAAGACGGAAACAGGTAGTCTTGCGCGCCCGCTTGCTCGGTAAACGGTTGCTGGATAACCTTGAGCAGTTGCTCAAACGGCTGCATGTCGCGGTGTTCAGAGGCGGCGGTCAGCGCTTCTTCCACCTTGTGGTTGCGCGGAATGTACAAGGGATTTACCGCGTGCATGGCTGCTGCTTGCTCAGTGGCTGTTCGATCATCCTGCACACGCTGCTGCCAGCGTGGCAACCAGGCGTTGAGCGCGTTGCTATCAACATAAAGCGCGCGCAGGGCAGCCAGTGCCTGATCATGACTTTCTGCATTCCCTAAATTTTTTGCTATCTCGCCCAAGCACCGAAATGCCTGCGTGTAGTCCACTGCCTGGCCGTTCATGCTGCCAAGAAAATCATTCGCCAGTGTCATATCGTCTGGCTGGCTGC
>JAYTIQ010000167.1:0-6783 GCA_043731705.1 Rugosibacter sp. | reverse complement strand
GGCAGTCAGCAGGCCGACTAGGCAGAAGGTGACAAACAGTTTGATAGCGCGCACAGGTGACTCCTCTTAAACAACAATATTAACCAGACGGCCGGGAACCACAACGACTTTTTTCGCCGGGTTGCCTGCCATGTGCTTTTGCGCGGCGTCCGAGGCCAGAGCAGCCTCTTCAATCGCCGTCTTGCCAGCGCCGACTTTCATGCGCAGGCTGCCGCGATGCTTGCCGTTGATTTGCAGCACCAGCTCGATTTCATCCTGCGCCAACGCAGCTTCCAGCGGCTCGGGCCACGGTGCAGCGAGAATGTCCTCGCCATAGCCAAGTTCGCGCCAGAGTGTGTGGCAAATGTGCGGCGTCAATGGCGAGAGCAGGCGCAACAGAATGCTCATGCATTCCGTGATGACAGCCATGCCAGTCGTGTTGTTGGAGAATTCTTGGACTCCTTTTTCCAGGCTGTTCAGCATTTTCATGGCGCTCGAGGCGACGGTATTGAACTGATGCTTGGTGAAGTCGTAATTCGCCTGGCGCAACAGCACGTGTATTTCGCGACGCAACGCTGCAACAGGTTCGGGCAGGGTTTCTGGTATCGCCGCCTCATGGCGCAGGCTGTTTTTTAGGCCATGTCCCAGCGCCCACAAGCGGCGCAGAAAGCGAAACGCGCCTTCAACACCTGAATCAGCCCATTCCAAAGTCTGCTCTGGCGGGGCGGCGAACATCATGAAGAAACGCGCGGTATCCGCGCCGTAAGTTTCAATCAGCGATTGCGGGTCCACGCCATTACGCTTGGATTTGGACATCGTGCCTATGCCTTGATAGTCGACCGCCTGACCATCCGCTTTGGCTGTAGCACCGGTGATGCGGCCTGCATCGTCTTTGATCACATCCAGCTCTTCAGGAGCAAAGTAGGTGATGCCACCTTGCGCCGTGCGCCGCGAAAAAATATGGTTGAGCACCATGCCTTGCGTGAGCAAGTTAGCGAAGGGTTCGTCGTAGCTCACCAGATCAAGATCGCGCATGACCTTGGTCCAGAACCGCGAGTACAGCAAATGCAGAATGGCGTGTTCAATGCCGCCGATGTATTGGTCTACCGGCATCCAGTGATTTGTTCGCTCATCCACCATGGCCGTGGCGTTATCCGCCGCGCAGTAACGGGCGTAATACCAGGAGGAATCCACAAAGGTATCCATGGTGTCGGTTTCACGCCGCGCGGGTTGGCCGCATTTGGGGCAAGCGCAGTTGACGAAATCAGCGCGTTTGGCGAGCGGATTGCCTGAGCCATCCGGCACGCAATCGGTGGGCAATGCCACCGGCAATTGATCGTCAGGCACGGGCACGGTGCCGCAGGCATCGCAATGAATCAGCGGAATGGGGCAGCCCCAGTAACGCTGTCGCGAGACGCCCCAATCGCGCAGGCGATAGTGCACTTGCGTGTCGCCCAGGTTTTTTGCTTTGAGGTCGGCTGCAATGGCGGTGACCGCTTCTGTAAACGACAGGCCATCGTATTTGCCTGAATTGACGCAGCGCCCGCGTTGTTTATCGGCATACCAGTCTTGCCAGGCGTCCAGCGAGAAGGTTTCGTCTGCAACAGCAACCACGGGTTTGATCGGCAGGTTGTATTTTTTGGCAAACGCAAAGTCGCGCTCATCGTGCGCCGGCACAGCCATCACCGCGCCATCGCCATAACTCATCAAGACGTAATTGCCCACCCAGACCGCCAGTTGTTCGCCGGTGAGAGGATGCGTTACAAACAGCCCGGTGAGCATGCCCTTTTTTTCCATGGTGGCCATATCGGCTTCCATGACTGAGCCATGTTTGCATTCATCGATAAAGGTGGCCAAGGCCGGATTATTTTTGGCCGCGTGGGTGGCTAAGGGGTGTTCTGCTGCCACCGTGCAAAATGTTACGCCCATGATGGTGTCTGCACGGGTGGTATAGACCCACAGATTTTCTTCTTTGCTATCCAGCGTGTAGGGAAAGGCAAACCGCACACCGGTGCTTTTGCCTATCCAGTTGGCCTGCATGGTTTTAACGCGCTCTGGCCAGCCGGGCAATGTATCCAGCGAGGACAAGAGCTCATCCGCATAGCGGGTAATGGCCAGGTAGTAACCGGGGATTTCGCGTTTTTCAACCACGGCGCCTGTGCGCCAGCCGCGCCCGTCGATCACCTGTTCATTGGCCAGAACGGTTTGATCGACCGGATCCCAATTCACGACCTGCGTTTTTTTATAGGCAATGCCTTTTTCCAGCATGCGCAAAAACAGCCATTGGTTCCATTTGTAGTACTCGGGCTGGCAGGTGGCCAGCTCGCGCTGCCAGTCAATAGCAAAGCCTAATGATTGCAACTGCTTTTTCATGTAGGCAATGTTGTCATTCGTCCATTGCGCAGGCGGCACGTTATTTTGCATGGCCGCATTTTCGGCCGGCAGCCCGAACGCATCCCAGCCCATGGGTTGCAGCACGTTATAGCCGCGCATGCGGTAGTGCCGCGAGAGCACGTCGCCTAGGGTGTAGTTGCGTACATGCCCCATGTGCAGCTTGCCCGACGGGTAAGGAAACATCGACAGACAATAGTATTTTGGCTTATCCGAATCTTCGGTCGCGTGAAAGCTTTGTGCGTTATTCCAGAAGGCCTGAGAAGATTGTTCAATTTCAGTCGGTTGATATTTTTCCTGCATGGCCGGGGGACTTTTGTTGATTGAGGGCGAAAGGCAGAATTATACCCAGCCCCTTGTGCGTTATTAAGGGCGGTGCAGAGAAAAGCAGGGAAAGAGTCTTCTTGGCGAGAGCCGTGGGCTTTGGTGGATGATTTCAGTTCGCCGCGCCAAGTTGTTTGGCTCGAGCGGAAGACGCTGCCTCTGCCTCAGCAGATAAAGGCCAGCCCACCAGATGGGTTGTGGCGATATCACCTAACGCTGCAATCCAGTCCGCGCGCTCGTTCATACAGGGGATGTAAGAAAACACTTTGCCTCCCGAGGCTAAAAAAGCCTCTTTGCATTCCATGGCTATTTCTTCCAGCGTTTCCAGGCAATCAGCAACAAAGCCGGGGCAGATGACATCGACACGGGCCACGCCATCTCGCGCAAGCTTTTCCAGCGTTGGCTGGGTGTAGGGTTGCAGCCACTTGGCTTTGCCAAAGCGTGATTGAAAGGTGATGAGATAGTCGTCAGCAGTAAGCCCAAGCGCTTCCGTGAGCAAGCGCCCGGTTTTTTGGCACCAGCAAAAATACGGATCCCCCAGCAAAAGCGAGCGTTGGGGCAGGCCATGAAAGCTGATGACCAGGCGTTCTCCGCGCCCATGCATCATCCAGTGCTCGCGAACGCTCGCCGCGAGCGCCGCAATATAACCGGGGTGACTTGGGTATTGCTTGATGAAGCGCAACTCTGGCGGGTTGCGAATACGCTTTACCCAGTTCGCCACGTCGTCCATCACGCTAGCGGTAGTGCTGGCCGCATATTGCGGGTAAAGCGGGAAAATGAGCACGCGCTCAACGCCTTTTTGCTTGAGCTGATTCAGCGTATGGCTAATCGAAGGGTTGCCGTAACGCATTGCCCAGGCGATTTTGATATCCATATGACCACGCTGACCAAGCAACCCCTTGAGCAGCTTGGCTTGCCGCTCGGTGTGTACGCGCAGCGGCGAGCCTTCTTCAAGCCATATTTTTGCGTATTTCGCGGCTGATTTTGCCGGGCGAAAAGTCAGGATGATGCCGTGAAGAATCAGCCACCAAAGGGCGCGCGGGATTTCGACCACGCGCGGATCCCACAAGAATTGTTTGAGATAACGACGCAAAGCCGACGCAGTCGGTGCATCGGGCGTGCCCAGGTTAACCAGAAGAATGGCTGTGCGGCGGGCGTCACCATGGCGATGTGCAGGTTCAGCGGCGTAGCGGGACATGGCAATGGATTAGTGGGCAGAAAGCGCAGAGGAAAGCAGTTTGGCCGTGATGTCCACAATCGGAATAACCCGCTCATAGGCCATGCGCGTAGGGCCGATGACTCCGATCGAGCCGACAACCTGTCCATCTACCTCATAGGGGGCAGCCACCACGCTGCATTCATCAAGCGGAGCAATCCCTGATTCGTCCCCGATGAAAACTTGCACGCCTTCGGCATCGTCAGACAAAGCGAGCAATTGCGCCAAGTGTGTTTTTTGTTCGAATAAATCAAATAAACGACGTATTCGATTCATGTTGGAGGCCAGGTCTTCGACGCCGAGCAGGTTTCTTTCGCCGCTGATGACATAGTGATCTGAGGTGTCGGCCATTACCTGGTTACCTGCATCCAGGGCTGCGGCCATGAGATCGGACATATCAACGCGCAGCTGGCTTAGTTCTTCGACGACGCGCGAGCGGATTTGATTGAATTCCAGGCCAACGCAATTCTGGTTAAGGTAATTGGCCGCAAAAACAAGCTCGGAAGGTGTGTGGTTGCGTTGCGTGAACAGGATGCGATTCTGTACGTCACCATTCTCAGTGACGATAATGAGCAAAATCCGCTTTTCCGAAAGACTGAGAAACTCGATTTGGCGGATGCGCGGTTGTTGCCGACGTGGCGCAACGACTACCCCGGCGAAAGATGTCAATTGCGAGAGCAGGTGCGAAGCCTGACTAATCACCCGCTGCGGCTGGTCTGGCTGCATGGCACCTTGAATTTCGGATAGATCGGTGTCAGTGAGTTGGCGCACTGTCAAGAGAGAATCGATAAACAGCCGATAGCCTAAAGGTGTAGGAATACGTCCAGCCGAGGTGTGGGGGCTGGTGATAAAACCCATTTCTTCCAAGTCTGACATGACATTGCGGATAGTGGCAGGGGATAGCTCAAGATTGGAGCGTTTTGCCAATGTGCGTGAGCCGACCGGCTGACCATCGGCAATATAGTTTTCGATCAGGGTCTTGAGCAGTGATTGGGCGCGTCTATCCAGCATGTCGATGATTCTAGTCAATATTTAAGGAGGGCGCACTCTTTCTATGCTTGCTCCTGAGCGCTTTGCTTGCTATAGTATAGGGCTGACCTTGCTCCACCCGTTACGCATGCGGGGGGCTTTCACTTAACCACAAGGAGATTGCATGCGACATTACGAAATTGTTTTTATTGTTCATCCAGACCAGTCCGAGCAAGTGCCGGCCATGGTTGAGCGCTACAAAGCGCTTGTCACTGCGCGCTCAGGAATTATCCATCGCCTGGAAGACTGGGGCCGCCGTCAAATGGCTTACCCAATCCAGAAAGTTCATAAAGCGCATTATGTGCTGATGAATATTGAATGCGATGGTGAAGCCCTGGCCGAACTGGAAAGCTCATTCAAGTTTAATGATGCCGTGCTGCGTCATCTAACCATCAAAACACGCAAAGCCGTGACAACCCCTTCGCCGATGATGAAAGAAGAGAAAACTCGTTCATTTAACCAAGGCGATGCGGTTGCTACTTCAGCGCCTGCTACAGAAGCAGCAACCGAGGCACCTGCCGCCGCTTGATCGCTTTTGACGGTGACTAGATTTCTGCATTGTCCATCAATCTAACGCAGTTATCGGGTCGCCTGCAGGAACGTGGCGCTTTGCGCCGCACCCCCGCAGGTATTCCGGTACTTGAATTTAGCCTGACGCACGAATCGATTCAAATGGAATCGGAAGTTGAGCGCAAGGTGCACTGCGAGATGGACTGTGTAGCAGTAGGGAATCAAGCGCAATTACTGGCAACCGTCAAGCCAGGCGATGAGTTGAAGGTGAGTGGATTTTTAGCGGCACGCAGTCTTAAACGGCGTACGCCGATACTGCATGTAAATACAATTGAATTCGTGGAAGGAAATAAAAATGGCATTTAAACCAAAGGGTAAGCTGGCTGCAAAAGGAGGCAAAGGCGAAAAAGGCCGTAGCCTGTTTAAACGACGTAAATTCTGCCGCTTCACTGTAGAGAAAATTGAGGAAGTTGATTACAAAGATGTTGAAATTCTCAAAGACTTTATTGCTGAAAACGCACGTATTATGCCGGCCCGCATTACCGGTACTAAAACCGGCTATCAGCGTCAACTATCAACTGCTATAAAGCGTGCGCGCTTTTTAGCCTTGATGCCTTTCACTGATCTGCATCAATAAGCGAGGAGACAGCCATGCAAATTATTTTGATGGAAAAAGTGGTAAACCTCGGCAATCTGGGCGATGAGGTTAAAGTCAAAGATGGTTACGCACGTAACTATTTAATCCCGCAAGGCAAAGCCAAGCGTGCAACGGAAGCGAACCGCAAGGTGTTCGAAGCCAAGCGTGCCGAGCTAGAAGCTGCTCAGCAAGCGCGCCTGTCTGAAGCGCAAGCGCAAGCTGCCAAGCTCGATGGCCTGATGCTGCAAATTACGCGCAAAACCGGGATGGATGGCCGTTTATTTGGCTCAGTCACCAATATCGATATTGCTGATGCTTTACTGGCACAAGGCCTGACGGTTGAGCGTTCATCGATTCGCCTGCCTCTGGGCCCGCTCAAGGCCATCGGTGATTCACCCATTGAAGTTGCGCTGCATACCGATGTCATTGCAACTATTACGGTATCTGTGCTGGGCGAACACAAAGCAAGCTAGGGGGTTTGCGCTAATCGGCCAAACCCCATCAATTCTGGCCCAGCTTGGCCAAACAAAAAACGAGCTGTTCTCAACTTTTGGGGCAGCTCGTTTTTTATTGCAGTGCGTGTGGCTTGTGCACATCATTTCCACACGATTTGCACACCTTGTCCCCATGATTCCCACAACTTATCCACTTATCAGGCAGCGTTGCGCGGAGTAGACTCATCGCTTCTTTGCGGAGA
>JAYTIQ010000166.1:0-4306 GCA_043731705.1 Rugosibacter sp. | reverse complement strand
CTCATAGACCATCGACTCCTCTTGAATCTTGCCGCGCTGATAGCCTGTTTCCATGGCACCCAGTACACCCCCGCGTGAAGCAATGGCCTCGAACTCCTTTAGCACCGCCTCTTCTACCAGGTCAGTTAATTCGTCGATGATAAAAGCGCCCTGATTCGGGTTCTCGTTTTTCGCCAAACCCCACTCGCGATTGATGATCAGCTGAATCGCCATTGCCCGCCGCACCGAGGCCTCCGTCGGCGTGGTGATCGCCTCGTCATAGGCATTGGTATGGAGACTGTTGCAATTGTCATAGATAGCAATCAATGCCTGCAAAGTCGTGCGAATATCGTTGAAATCCATTTCCTGTGCGTGCAGCGAACGGCCAGACGTCTGGATGTGATACTTCATCTTCTGGCTACGATCATTCGCGCCATAGCGACTTTTCATCGCTACCGCCCAGATGCGGCGGGCGACACGACCGATGACGGCATACTCCGGATCCATGCCATTGCTGAAAAAGAAACTCAGATTCGGGGCAAATTCGTCAATAGACATCCCGCGCGCCAGATACGCCTCGACAAAGGTAAACCCGTTGGCCAAAGTAAATGCTAATTGCGTAATCGGATTCGCGCCCGCCTCGGCGATGTGATAGCCGGAAATGGATACCGAGTAAAAGTTGCGCACTTGGTGTTCGACAAAAAACGCCTGGATATCACCCATCATCTTGAGCGCAAATTCTGTTGAAAATATGCAGGTATTCTGTCCCTGATCTTCTTTCAAAATGTCGGCCTGCACTGTGCCGCGCACATTAGCAAAAGCAAAATCGCGCAGTGCCCGCGCTTCATCTGCGCTAGGCTCCCGGCCATGTTCCTCGCGGAATTTATCACTCTGCTGATCAATCGCCGCATTCAAAAACATCGCCAGTATCATCGGCGCCGGGCCGTTGATGGTCATTGATACCGAGGTTGCTGGATCGCACAGATCAAATCCTGAATACAGCACTTTCAAATCATCCAGCGTCGCAATAGAAACGCCGGAATTACCAACTTTGCCGTAAATATCCGGGCGCAGATCCGGATCGCACCCATACAGCGTGACTGAATCGAATGCCGTGGACAAACGCTTGGCGGGCATGCTTTCAGATAGCCGGTGAAAGCGGCGGTTCGTACGAAACGCATCGCCTTCACCCGCGAACATGCGCGTGGGGTCTTCGTTTTCTCGCTTGAAGGCAAACACACCTGCGGTATACGGAAATTCACCGGGTACATTTTCACGCAGCAAAAACTTGAGCAACTCACCTTCATCCTCAAACCGTGGCAGCGCCACTTTGCGAATTCGCGTGCCAGAGAGTGACTCGCTCACCAAGGGTGTGCGTTTTTCTGTGCCACGAATTTTCACCACGAATTCGTCACCCGCATAGGCGGCTTTTGTTTGCGGCCAGGCAGCCAATACTGCGCGCGATTCTGGCGTGAGCTGGCTATCTTTCGATGCAATCAACGCATCAAAATCCGTCGCATTTTTCTGATGCTGCACAAAAATATTTTTCGCCGTGGTTAACGCCTGCCGCTCGTAGGCAATCTGCGCCTGTGCCCTCACATGCTGGTGATAGCCGCGCACGCACTCCGCGATTTCCGCCAAGTAGCGCGCACGCTCTGGTGGCACAATCGCCCGGCCGGCAGAAGAATGTTTGGCCGTCACAGCGGGCAACACGCTGGGGGCAAGCGCCAAGCCATGCTTCATCAGACGCGGAATCAGCGCCTGATACAGAGCAGTAACGCCATCATCATTAAACCGGGCGGCCATGGTGCCGAACACTGGCATATCCTCGGGTTTTTCAGCAAAGCGCTCGTGGTTGCGTTGATACTGCTTGCGCACATCGCGCTGCGCATCCTCGGCGCCCTTGCGATCAAACTTGTTGATGGCTACAAAATCCGCAAAATCGAGCATGTCGATTTTTTCCAATTGAGAAGCCGCACCGAACTCCGGCGTCATCACATACAAGGCACAATCCACCAGCGGCACAATGGCGGCATCCCCCTGGCCGATGCCGGAAGTCTCCACAATGATCAAGTCAAAACCAGCGACTTTGCAGGCGGCAAGCGCATCCGGCAGCGCGCGAGAAATTTCGCTGCCGCTGTTGTTGTCAAAATTACGCGTTGCCAAGGAGCGCATGTAGATATTCGGGTGTCCAATCGCATTCATGCGAATGCGGTCTCCCAGCAGCGCCCCTCCTGTCCGCTTGCGCGAAGGGTCGATGGAAATCACGGCGATTTGCAAACCATCCTGTTGATCCAGGCGAAAACGGCGGATCAACTCATCAGTCAGCGAACTTTTCCCCGCGCCGCCGGTGCCGGTAATGCCTAAAGTCGGCGTTGGCTGGCTAATCGAGATTGCAGCGGCTTTATCCCATAAAACCTGCTTGTCTTGCACCGACCATGCGCCGTTCTCCAACGCTGTAATGGTCTGGCTTAATACCCGCCGATCGCCGCTTTCAAGCGCTGGCCAATTGGGTGGCGCTGACTGAACAGTTACCGCATCACAACGCATCACCATATCGTTGATCATGCCTTGCAAGCCAAACGATTGGCCTTCTTCAACAGAATATAAATGCGCCACACCATAGGCATGCAACTCTTTAATCTCTGCGGGAACAATCACCCCGCCGCCGCCGCCAAACACCTGGATTTTCTCGCCACCACGGGCTTTGAGCAAATCAATCATGTACTTGAAAAACTCGACATGCCCGCCTTGATAAGACGATACGGCAATGCCGTGCGCATCCTCTTGCAAAGCAGCGGTCACGATCTCGTCGACCGAACGATTATGACCAAGATGAATCACCTCAACCCCGGTCGCTTGCAGAATGCGCCGCATGATGTTGATCGATGCGTCATGGCCATCGAATAACGATGTCGCCGTAACAAAGCGTATCTGGCGCGAGGGCTTGTAGGGCGTCTGGGCCAATTTGTGAGCAGTCTGGTTCATGCGGCTTATTCTAAACCAAGCACCGCCCTACAATCTCTTGTCTTGGATGCCTAGAATAACCATCCGCGCCGTATCACCAGCGCCGACTTTTTACTTACGGATGCTTCATAAACCCTATGAATTTATATCAAGCGATGATCGAGCAAACCGCCGATGCCTTTATTTTTTCTGATCTTGAAGGACACATCCAGCTATGGAACCACGGGGCTGAAGTTATTTTTGGTTTCTCGACCAAAGACGCCATCGGTCAATCGCTCGACATCATCATCCCCGAACACCTCCGCCAAGCACATTGGATCGGATTTCATAAAGCGATAGCCGCCGGCCGGATGTCCTTGGGCGGCCAGGTAATGACTACCCGCTTCCTGCATAAAGACGGCAGCAAAGGCTATTCCGACATGCGTTTCAGCCTGATCAAGGACGACACCGGTAAACTCATGGGCGTGCTGGCCACCGCCCGCGACAGCACCGCGCGCTATTTGGCTGAGCGCACGCTGCGCGCACGCCTGGCAGAGCTTGCGCCCGCCGATGAAAGTAAACCGACATAGGTCATAACGAATGAATAACAACCCATGATGAGCAAACCCTTTCCCGGATTTTCAACGCCTGCTGCGGGGCCGGAATCCCCTCTGGAAATGCTTGCCGCCTGTCACGAGCGGATTCGCCATCAATGCGCCGCCTTGCTGCGCCTGCCACCGCATTTAGTCACTCACGGCGCAGACACAGAAGCCCGTACAGCCGCCGCACAAGTGATCCGTTATTTCGAGACCTCTGGCAAACAGCATCATCAAGATGAGGAAGAAGACCTTTTCCCGGCGCTTATCGAATCCATGGCCGGCTCGGACGCCGTTTGCCTGCATGAACTCACCGAGGCACTGCAAGCCGACCATCAGGCGTTGGAAACGGCCTGGATTTCGTTGCGCGATGGGTTGATGCAAATCGCCAATGGAGGCAATGCACTCATCTCAACCAGCGATGTTGAAACCTGGGTTGCCCACTATGAACAGCATATTCAGCGCGAGGAAGACGTATTACTCCCGATGGCCGCCCGTCTGTTAAGTGAGGCTGCCCTCGAACAAATTGGCCGCGCCATGTGCGCTCGACGCGGGCTGACGTTCCCCCGAAAATGATTCAATATCCATATTTGAGACGCGGCCTGCCGAAAGCAGCCATTCCACGTTCGAGTTAGCCTTCGTTGTCACTTCGATGCCTTTAGCTTTCTAAAAACCCCAGTAAATGTCTAACGATTAAGGTTAGATCGTGATCGCGAAGCGAGCCACGATCTGAACCGTTTGTTGGACGAGCCCGGCTGGCTCACAAACGCTATGCAAATATCTCC
>JAYTIQ010000165.1:0-2587 GCA_043731705.1 Rugosibacter sp. | reverse complement strand
GTACAACCGGCGCGCTTGGGATCGGTTGTTGTCTACGGAAGAGGATCGTTGTCGCCGTTACGGTCATCCTGCAATCGTCCTGTCGATTGATCTCGACGAGTTGAAGTGGGTAAACGACACGCATGGGCACGCCGCCGGCGACGCACTGATCGTGCGCGCAGCCGATGCTTTACGCAAAGCCGTGCGAGAGGTTGATATCCTTGCCAGACTTGGGGGTGACGAGTTCAGCGTCATCGGCGTTGAGTGCGACAACAACGGTGCAGAAGCGCTTCTAAGTCGTACTCGAGTGGCGCTAGCTGACGCTAAAGTCAAGGCGTCAGTGGGTCTCGCGCCGCGAATTCCATCTCATGGACTCAAAGGAGCCTGGGAGGAAGCAGATCGGCTGATGTATGTCGAAAAACGGGTGGGGAAATAGGAGGAAAAATAGGGTCAGACACAATATTTCATCCTGCGAAATGAGTTTTCGAATCAACGGGGTTCAGCTCTCAGGTTTCCCCGTCGTTATGACAACATCTGGCGGGTCAGGTGGGCAGAGATTTTCATGTTTTGGTTTTCCGGGATTTATTGGCGCAGGGGTTTATATTTTTTAAGGAAGAATTTATGGCTTCACTTGCCGAGGCTTGCGCGTTGTTTCTTGGATTGCACTGGATTATTTCCGGCAGTGCTTTGCGGGGCGTTATCGTTGCACGCATGGGCGAAAAATTATTCCAGCGCGGTTTTTCATTGGTGGTGGCGATAAGCCTGGTCTGGATGGGGTGGGCTTATGCGCATGCACCTTACTGGGCGACTTGGGGCAAGGCCGTAGCGCTCAAGCCGCTGTCACTGGCTTTAATGGCCATTGCCTTTTTGTTTTTTGGCGTGGGGGCGTTTGCAAAAAACATGAGTGTGCTCAATCAGCACAAGCCAGACGATGTGCAAGTGCATGGGTTGATTCGCATCACGCGTAACCCTGCGTTGATTGGGCTGGGGTTGTGGGGCATGGCACATTTCATTGTGAATGGGGATTGGGCCGCGCATTTGATGTTTGGCTCGTTTGCATGGCAAGGCTTGATCGGCCCCTTGAACATGGAACACAAATATCGCAAGAGATTCGGTGCCGCATGGGATGCGTTTGCCCGGCAAACTTCGCATCTGCCGTTTTGGGCCATTCTTACGGGCCGCAATCGTCTGGTACTGCGCGAAATTAACGGCGTGCTTGTGGTGATCAGTCTGGTGGCGTATGCCATCGTGTTGTACTACCACGCTGCGTGGTTTGGTGCATCGCCCTGGCCATAGCGATGCGGGCGGTTTGCATGCTTTGTGGCCGCTGTGCCGATCTATGGCCGAATGCAACACACAGCGGCGACTCGCCAGCGCCGAGTTTCAACGCAGCAGCGCGCCGAGCAAACCGAGCAGCGCGCAGGCAAAAATCACTTTGACGATACCTGCTTTATAGCGGAATAGTGCAATGCCTGCGGCCATTGCGATCAATGCCGAGCTGATCGAGAAATGCCCTGCGAAGGGGGCGGCAGGGATGGCGTCGGGCCAAAGCACGTGCCAGGCGAAAAACACCGCGAGATTGAGAATGACGCCGACTACGGCGGCCGTGATGCCGGTCAGTGGTGCGGTGAATTTGATGTCGCCGTGAGTCGCTTCAATCAAGGGCGCACCAGCAAGAATAAACAGGAAGGAGGGCAGAAAGGTAAAAAAGGTTGCCACCATCGCGCCGGTGACACCTGCCAGAAACAGCATGTCGGGGCCAAGGATTTGTTTACTCCATGCGCCGATGAAGCCGACAAAAGTGACGATCATGATCAGTGGCCCCGGCGTGGTTTCGCCCAGCGCCAGCCCGTCGATCATCTGTGGCCCGCTGAGCCAGCCGTAGGTCTCGACCCCGCCTTGATATACATAGGGCAACACCGCATAGGCACCGCCAAATGTCAGCAGCGCGGCCTGGCTGAAAAACAGCCCCATCTCGCGCAGCACCGGATGGCCGAGCGTCAGCATCACGATGGCCCATAAGGCAAGGCCGACAAGGAGCAGCAATGCCAAGTGCAGCCACTGGAACCGCGTATGCGCGGGTGGCGGCGTATCGTCGTCAATCACTGCAGGGCCAAAGTGTTTTGTCGTGGCACTGTGCTTGCCGGCACTGAATTTTTCCGGTGCGTAGCGCCCGCCGATGAATCCGGCCAGACCGGCAAGCAGAATGATGAGCGGAAAAGGCAACCGCAGGAAGAAAATACCAATGAACGACGCGGCAGCGATGCCCCACAGCAGATGATTTTTCAGTGTGCGCGAACCAATCCGCCAGGCTGAGAAGGCCACTACCGCAACCACGGCGGGTTTGATGCCGGTGAAAATGGCTTGCACCCACAGCACATTGCCAAAGGTCAGGTAAATCCAGCTTAAAGCCGTCAGGATAAAGAACGAAGGCAGCACGAACAAGGTGCCCGCGATGATGCCGCCCCAAGTGCGATGCAAGAGCCAGCCAATGTAGATGGTGAGCTGCTGCGCTTCCGGGCCGGGCAGCAACATGCAATAGTTGAGCGCGTGCAAAAAGCGCCGCTCGGAAATCCAGCGCCGCTCTTCCACCAGCTCACGATGCATG
>JAYTIQ010000164.1:0-8338 GCA_043731705.1 Rugosibacter sp. | reverse complement strand
CGCCAACATGCACAGGAACGTTTATTACCGACCGCACTCTCATTCATATTAGGTGGCGCGCTAGGCAATGTCATCGACCGCCTGCGATTGGACGCAGTGGTTGATTTTCTTGATTTTCATCTTGCCGGACATCACTTCCCCGCGTTCAATGTAGCAGATTCCGCCATCAGCATTGGCGTGGCGCTGATGCTGATTCAGCAATTTTTTTACTCGGCAAAACCCCATGACTGAACTTGTTCAACCCGATAGCCTGATCACGCTGAATTACCGCGTTGCCTCGACGGAAGGCGAAGAATGGATCAGCACGTTTGGCTTTTCGCCGGCGGTGATTCAGCTCGGTTGCGGCGAGCTGGCGCCGCCGTTTGAAGCCTGCCTGATCGGGCAATCCGTTGGCGCGCGACGCGAAGTAGTGCTCAAGCCCGAAGAAACCTTTGGCCTGCGCCAAGCCGAATTAGTGCGCCGTGTCGCACGCACCTCGTTGCCCGCCTCAGCCGATATTGAACTCAACGCGCGCGCAGAGCTCAGCTCACCGACCGGGCAAACGCTCTCCGGCATCATTCGTGAAATCGATCGCGAGAGCGTCCTTATTGACTTCAATCATCCCCTTGCCGGAAAATCCATCCGCTTTGAAGCGGAAATTATCGGAGTGCTGTAATGCAAACCATCCTGCTTGCCAATCCCCGTGGTTTTTGCGCTGGTGTCGAACGTGCCATTGCCATTGTCGAGCGTGCGCTGGAACAATTTGGCGCGCCGATTTATGTGCGGCACGAGGTCGTGCATAACCGTTTTGTAGTCGATGACCTGAAAGCCAAAGGCGCGATTTTCATCGAAGACCTGGCCGATGTGCCCACCGGCGCCACGCTGATTTTCAGCGCCCATGGCGTATCGCAAGCCGTGCGCGAAGAAGCCGCCGCACGTGGCTTCAAGCTGTTTGATGCCACCTGCCCGCTGGTCACCAAAGTGCATCTTGAAGTGGCTCGCCTGCACAAGCAAGGCTTTGAAATCGTCATGATCGGCCACAAGGGGCACCCGGAAGTCGAAGGCACCATGGGTCAAGCGATAGGCCGTATGCATCTGGTGGAAAATGTGGCCGACGTGGCGCAGCTAAAACTCGGCGTTGGTGATACGGCGATGAAACTTGCCTATGTCACGCAGACTACGCTCTCGGTGGATGACACGCAAACCATCGTTATGGCGCTGAAAAAGTTTTTCCCGACCATTATCGGGCCAAAAAAAGACGACATCTGCTATGCCACGCAGAACCGACAAGATGCCGTAAAAGCCATGATTGGTCGCGTGGATGTGATGATCGTTGTCGGCTCGAAAAACAGCTCCAACTCCAACCGCCTGCGCGAAGTGGCTGAAAATGGCGGCATCCCCGCGCATCTGATCGATAACGCCGAACTCATTGATCCTGCCTGGCTAACAGGCAAGAAAAATGTAGGCGTAACAGCGGGCGCTTCAGCGCCTGAGTTGCTGGTCAGCGGCGTTGTCGAGCGACTACAAGCCTTGGGCGCTGGTCAGGTGGAATTACTTGAGGGTGTTGTTGAAAATATTAATTTTGCCTTGCCGAAAGAACTAGCTGGCCAGTGACCAGATAATGGCCAGACAATGCATCACCAGCCCCAATGAAAAGACTCAGGGCACCATAATTGGGTCGAACCGCACGGTAATATCTAGCGTACTGTTCATCGGGTGCCCCTGCTGTTCTGCCGGATGAAGCTGCGCTTGCGCCAAGCTGCTTGTTAGCGCATTCATTAAATCCAGCGGTACCGGGTCGTGTTCCACGACCTCAACAGCACTGACGGTTCCGAAGAACGACACATGCAGCCGAAAGTGGATTCTGCCGCTTAAGGTAACTGGCGTATCACGCAAGCCATCGAGATCGGGCTCCACGATAAAGCGCGCCGGGATAATCTCGCTTACCTCCAAACGTTTACTTTGCCGGGGCAGTCGCGCAGCATCCGTGGACGCGATAAGCTCAGGTATCAGTTCTGCTGGCGTCAACGCGTGCCTTGCCGTCGCAGAAGCAGGTTGCCGTATCTCCACGCGAAAATTCGTCATCGACTTCACCGTGCCATCAAGCGGATGCACCCGTGGTGACGTACTTATGCCGACAATGAGGCAGATATGCAGCAACACGGAGGCGATGAGTGCATATCCAAGCCAGTGCCGCCTTGCAGAGCGGGCATGCAATAAGTTATTCATGCTGATTTTCAGGTTTTTGGCAATATACCCCGTGGCTCATGACCTTGAGAGGGAAACCTGACCGTTCAGTAGCAAATTTTAGCCGCTGGTCGGATTCTCGTTGATTCTGCAGAATCCTGACACTATGCTCGACTCACCAAAAAAGGGATTTGAGGAATTAACAGTGAGACTCACCGCCACAAAAGGATTTTCTCTGATTGAGCTGCTGGTCGTCGTGGCGATCTTAGGCATACTCATGGCCATCGCCATGCCAGCTTACAACCAGTATGTCATTCGCGCCAACAAAGCGGCCGCCAAGGCTTTTCTGCTGGAAGTCGCGAGCCGGGAAGAGCAGTTCCTGATCGGCAATGGCAATTACGGCACACTCACCGACCTGAAAATGACGATTTCCGAAGATGTTAATCGCTACTTTGATGTCACCCTGACCACCGGAACCAATTCAGGCTCCACCGTTGTCGCCCTGCAAGGCATGCCTACTTTCAAGATAAGTGTCGCCGGAAAGTCAGCCACGATCCAGGCAGGCAATCCTCCGACGACCAGTCCGTATTCCATCAACCAGTTTGGTCTAAAGCTACCGGTGAGCGAATGGTAAATTACCGCCGCCAGGCTTACGGATTTAGCTTGATCGAAGTGATGGTGGTGATTGCCATTCTTGGCATCGCGATGGGTATTGGCGTTCCCGGACTGCAAACACTGCTGGCCAACCAGAAGATGAAATCAGCTACCTTTGATTTGGTCACCACGGCGATGCTCGCCCGTAGCGAGGCCATCAAGTGGGGCGGAGCATCAGCTGCCTCGATTTCCATCGTGGCACCATCGAATAATTTCAGCAACGGCTGGTGCGTGACATTCACCAGTACCACACCTTGCAATATGGCCACGCCCGATGATGGCGTGATGCAGATCGTGCGGCCTACCCAAGATGTTACCTATGTTTTTCAAGGCGTGGCGGCACCCATTGTTTTCAATCGCAATGGTCGGCTTGCCAATGCCAATCAAGTGCGCCTGCAGGTCAATGACAGCAGTGCTTCTGCCAATTCGCGCTGCGTATCCATTGACAGCAGCGGGAATGCCACCATCAAGTCAGGAGCCTGCTCATGATGCACGATTCGATGCGGACTACGCAAACAGGCTTCTCGTTACTCGAAGTCCTCATCACCATGGTCGTCCTTGCCGTCGGCCTGCTGGGTCTGGCGGGGTTACAGGGTAGAGCAATCAATGCCGAAACGGAATCGTTTTCGCGCGGCCAGGCCATGATGCTGGCCAATGAATTAACTGATCGCATGGGTGCCAATCTCGCCGAGGTTAAAACCAGCACAACCGCCAGCACGGGTTACAACCAGCAAGATGGTGCCAACATCAAGACTGTTTTCGGCACAGGCTATACCAACGACTGCATTACAGCCGGAAATAACACGTCCACTCTGCAAGCACAGTGTTGCGCGACGAAGGTAAGCATGGCCGCTCGCGATCTATGCGAATGGGATCTTGCCTTGAAAGGGATAGCCGAATCCACGGCCAGCGGAGGCAAGCTTGGTGGCATGAGCGGCGCCCGTGCCTGTGTGTTTCAGACGACACCGAGCGAGTTCGAGATCGATGTCGTCTGGCAAAGCCGTGACATTGGCGTCATTGGCAGCGGCAATACATGTGGCCAGACGGCAATTACTACGCGCCGCAGTGGCGTCAGCCGCACACTGCGTGTCGCCGATCTAGGAGCCTCTTAAAACACCATGAAGCCAAATCAGCTTGCATTGACACTTGAACGCGGGTTCACCTTGATAGAAATCATAGTGGCACTAGCCATCAGCATGGTTCTAATGGCCGCACTGGCGTCTATCTTCGCCCAGTCGGTCAATGTCCGGGAAAAGATTGATCGCGACGGACAAAAAATCGAAACAGCGCGCTATTCGCTGGATACGCTCTCTGAAGATATTCGACTCGCTGGCTACTTTGGCAACTATTCCCCACCAACCACCGGATCAGCCCCAGCTGACTGGAAATATGCCGATCCATGCAGCACCACCGGCGGCAACCCCCTTCCCGGCTGGAATGCGACAACATCCCCGGTTCAGGTGCCCTTCCCGATTTTTGTTTACGAGGCACATGGCACAGGCAGCTTACCGGCAGCGCTGGTCGGGGTGGCCGGATGTTTGGATAACTACCGAGCAGGTACAGATGTGCTGGTCGTTCGCCGCGCCAGTACAAATGTCGTTACTGCGGGCGGGGCAGGTTATGTCGCCAACGAAACTTATCTCCAGGTTTCTTCTTGCAGCGAAGGACCCTTAGACACCCAGCCCTTTCACGCGATATCAACGACCACTAGCAGCGATTTCACTATGCACAAATTAGGGTGTTCGGTCACGACGCCAGGCCCCAATGCGCTCTTGCGCAAGCTGATCACCCGAATTTATTTCATTTCGACTTGCAATGACTGTACAGGCGCAGGAGATGGCATCCCGACACTCAAGCTGGTCGAGCTCGGTGCGGTCGGCGGGGTGCTCAAGGTCAAGGAGAATATACGCACCATTGCACCAGGTGTTGAAAACATGCATATTGAACTGGGCATTGATGGCGTTGGCACGCCATGGGTCGCAGGTTCGGTGGTTGCAGCCAGTAGTGTCCGCTACTATGGAGATATTTTTTATACAACAACTGCGGGCGGCACAACGGGTACTACCCCGCCAGTTCACACAACAGGCACAGCATCTGATGGCGGCGTTGATTGGATCTGGACCGGCACCGTTGACGGTGCAACCGATACTTATACTCTCTCCAACGAGAATCCCTACACCGGATCGGCTGGCACGCATGTAACAGGCATGCGCCAGGATTCCGCCGGAGAAGACCGTTGGGAAGATGTTGTTGCGGTGAAGCTTTTTCTTGTGACCCGCGATTTGCAGCCAACGCGTAGCTACACGGACAGTAAATCATTCGTTATGGGCAGAAAAACCCTGGCGGCGGCAAGTGATGCTTACCGCCGAAGGCTGACGTCCTCCACCATCAAGGTAGTCAATATGTCCGCCCGACGGGAGAAACCATGACAAACTTGACCTTGCATTCTCGCCAGCGGGGGATGGTCTTGATCCTCAGCCTGATCATGCTGGTAGTGCTGACATTACTTGCCATTTCGGCCATTCGCTTATCCACTGTCAATCTGCGTGCCGTGGCCAACGCCCAAGTGCGTAGCGAGGCCATGTCCGCCGCGCAAAGAACCATAGACCTGATTCTTTCCGGTAATTTCACAGACAACATTGCCGGGACACAGCAGGTGCTGACTGTGACCGAAGGCAGCAAAAACTATACGGTCTCCGTCGCAAGGCCTTGCCTCGTCAGTCTGACTCCCATCAAGAATGCGGATCTTGACATTGCCCTCGCCGAGGACTTGAAGTGTGTCGACACAGTGTCCAATCCGTATTCCGCATGCGCACAGACGATTTGGCAGCTACAGGCAAATGCCAGCTCAGGCTGGTTTGGTGCCAATGTCACCCTTACTCAGGGGACGGGGATCAAGATGGACAACAGCACGGCAACTGTTTACGCCAACGACCCAAGTTATCGCTGTACTGGCACATGAAGTACAAGGAGAACATCATGCAGAGCAAATTTAGCAAAACCTTGACCATGTTATTGGTAGGCGCATGGATTTTTTCCAGTGCGCACGCCGACGATATTGATCTTTACGTGGGTGGCGAGCAAAGCACCGGTGCAGCTGCCAATGTGCTGATCGTGCTCGACAACTCGACCAACTGGTCTGCCATGTCTCAACACTGGACGGATGGCTCAACCCAAGGCCAGTCTGAATTACAAACGCTGTCGGAAATTGCCGGCACACTGTCTGACAACGTCAATGTCGGTCTGATGATCTTTGGTCGTGATGGCGGCGGCCTGGTACGCTCATCGATCCGGGAAATGAATGCCACCAATCGTCCTGTATTCAAGCAGATTCTTGACTACATGGCGACGAATGCACCTGCCGGTAGTGATGCAGACGAAGTGCCTTCCAACACCAACTACGACGACATGATGAACTCGGCTTTTCGTTATTTCGCCGGGAAAGACAAATGGAAAGATGGCAATGGCAGCAGCCAGGATCGTCGCGATTACAACGGCAACCTCAACAATACGGCGGCTCAGCCTTCATCGTCGCCATTAAGTCTTGGCGGCTTCTCACTTTCCAGCTCTACGGCGACAACCTACAACCCGCCCGTGAGCATAAGCGAAGGATGCGCCAAGAATTACATCATCTTCATCGGCAACGGCTTCCCGTCCAATGTCGGTTCTGCGGCGGAGCTGACGGCGGCTGGCAGCCTCGTCAGCGCGACGCCGGATACCAGCCAGGTCATCAGCATTTCACCCAAGAACCCCTATGCAGATGAATGGGCGCGCTTCATGTACACCTCCGGCATTCCCTCGGTCGTTGATGATCCCAAGAACCCGGGAACCAAGCTCAGGAACAAGATTGCCACCTATACCATCGATGTTTGCAAGGATGCGTGCGACTCCTCACAGGCCACACTACTGAAAAGCGTGGCCAAGGTCGGCGGTGGCAAGTATTTTCGCTCTACTAGCAAGGACTCCATCAAAAGTGCATTGGCGTTGATTTTCGCCGAGATTCAAGCGGTAAACAGCGTATTCGCTTCCGCCACACTGCCGATTTCGGTCAATACCCAAGGCACCTTTGAAAACCAGGTTTACATCGGCGTATTTCGCCCGGATGCCAGCGCCCGCCCGCGCTGGTTTGGCAACCTCAAGGAATACAAGTTCGGCCGCTACTGCGATGCCGACCGCAATGACAAGGTGCTGATCGACTCGGCACGCGCCTACCCGCTCACGGGAACATTTACGGCAACCGACGAACGCGTTGCCGACGACGTCGCCGCGCCGGATTGCGGCAGCGACTCGCAGGGAAAAATCGACATCAAGCTGTACCTCGCCGACAAGAACGGGTATCGCGCAATTGACGAAGAGGGCAACACCGGATTCATCGATCTTTCCGCCGTCAGCCATTGGACCACACCGTCGTCTTATTGGAGCTTCATGCCGACGGCCAACGGCAGCATCAGCGACTCGCCGGATGGGCCGGCAGTTGAGCGCGGTGGCGCAGCACAGCGCTTGCGTACGCACTGGGGCGAGGTTGCCACCTCGCCTAATCCCGATGGCCGCAAGATATATACCTGCCTCGGTACCTGCCTGGCTTCTGGTGCCACCGCCGCACAAAAGACGCTACCGAACAATGTGGTGTCGACAACAAATTCCGAGGTGACCAGCGCACTAGCGGCGCCCAGCGGCTCGGTATCGGTGACACTCGCGCGTTCCGGCAACACGGTGACGGCCACGGCCGCCACGGCGCATGGTTTCAATGTCGGGGATTCCGTGGTGATCGCTGGGGCGGCGCCGACGGCTTACAACGGAACGCAGACAGTTGTGACCGTGCCGAGCACGACAACATTTACCTATGCCATCAACGAAACCCCGGCCACGTCGGTGACAGGCGCGGTATTGGCAGCCACTGTCAGCACTCTCAGTGTGACGTCGATCACGCTAAGCACCACCACGCCGGGCGCATTAGCCACGGTGACGGTAACCGCCACCGGCCTTCCAACGTTGGCGGCTACCTATACTGCGACGATTGCCAATGCCGCCCAGTCTTTCCTCAATGGCACCTTTATTGGTTTGACCAATGCGAGCAGCCAGTTTGTTTATACCGTGACTCTACCCAGCAGCAACCCGACCACGCCGCTTTCAGGCACAGCAAGCGTCAAGTGCGGTACCAACGCGACAGAAACGGCGACTGGAACCTGGAGTTCGGCCACGGGAAAATTCACCTTCACCCATTCCCCCAGCGGCAACTTCGTGGGTTGCAAAAATTTCACGGGCAGCGTACTTGTCTCGAGTGCAAGCGACTCTAAATACAACGGAACGTGGACGATTGCTTCTGCGGACAAAGGGGTAAGCAGTTTCGCAGCCGGTACCTTGGCTGCAGTGACCATCACTTCACCTGATGGTGGTTCAGGCAAGACCATTACGCCCGCCAGCGCAACAACCTATACCGTCAATCTGTCACGGACTTTAGGTAGTACAACAGTCACGGCCACCTCCAGTTCGGCAATGTCCACTCTCAGCGGTGTCG
>JAYTIQ010000163.1:0-15343 GCA_043731705.1 Rugosibacter sp. | reverse complement strand
GAGGAGGAATTATGGCTTTGAATCAAATTGATGAGGAGCATTTCTCCGCGATAGCGGCTTCGTCCAACCCATCCATCAAGCGGGACGCGCTAAAGCGCGCCCCTTACCTACAACGTTCGGCTCCGTAAAAACACGCCACGCTTCTCGATTGACAAATGCCTTTATTGTAGCTACAGTAAAAAATGCAAATCGAGTTCGATCAAGCCAAAGATGTAGCAAACCAGATGAAACATGGCGTTTCTCTTGCTCTGGCAGACGAGCTCAATTGGGAAGCTGCGCTGATTTGGGTCGATGACCGCTTCGAGTACGGCGAGTTGCGCATGATCGCACTCGCACCAAAGACTGGCATCCTCTACTACGTGGCATTTGTTGAACGTGGCAAGATGCGAAGGATTATTAGCCTGCGCCAAGCCAATCGTCGCGAGGTAACACACTATGTCAAAAATATCTAAACGCCCATCCGTCATGATGCCTACCTTGCAAGAAGATAAGGTTATTACCGCTGCTGCCAAGGCTGATCCAGACGCGCAGCCGCTCACGCCGAAACAGTTAAAGACAATGGTTCCAATTCGAGCACTGCGCGGACGCC
The DNA here is from genome assembly GCA_043731705.1 of Rugosibacter sp. Taxonomy (GTDB): domain Bacteria; phylum Pseudomonadota; class Gammaproteobacteria; order Burkholderiales; family Rhodocyclaceae; genus Rugosibacter. The sequence goes on along the minus strand of JAYTIQ010000163.1, from coordinate 14,754 downwards.
CCAAGTCTGAGAATACAAAGCAACTCGTATCAGTGCGCTACAGCCAAGAGGTCTTGGAGTTTTTTAAATCCTCCGGTGAAGGTTGGCAGTCACGCATGGACGAAGTGCTACGTAACTACGTCTCACGCCATTCACGTAGAGTGTGAGGTTAAGGCCGAACCCGGCATTCAAAAGGGACGCCGCAAAAGCGCGGCGCCGCTTAATTTTACGTTTGGGCCTTTAAAGGTAACGAGCGTGGATGAGCTACTTCAATACGTCTTCTTTGAAATTTGGGCAATTTTTTTTCGTATTGGTCGCGCAATTTTGAGAGTCGTGACCTTCGGTTCAGTTCGATTAGAAAATCCAACTCGCTTTCAAATGTTTGTCGTGGCGCTCGGCGGTCTATTCATTGGAATCCCCGCAACCTTGTTTCTTCTTCATCTTGTTTTAGGGTGGGTAACGAAGTGAGCAGAAATCCTTGGCGCCAACGTATTACAAGCTTTTCTTCCGGGCTTCGGTCTTTTTGCCGTGTCACCATCGCCGATTTTTGCTCGACTCGGCGTGTCGTCCCGTGGCCGTGCTCAAGGCCCAACCCGGCGGTCGACCCCGTTCGCTTCGCTCTCTGGACGCTGCGCGATGAAGCCGCGCAGCGCCGGTCACCTTGAACGTTAAGGCGCAAACATGACGAAACAGGCACGCGTGGTTCTTGCAGATTGCCGAGGCGCACTCGAAGAACTGACGAACGGCGTCTACGAGGACCGTTGGCGTCGCCGGTGGGTAGTCACGGTAGTTCTACTCAGGGCAGTTGGGCACGTTCTCGACAACGTCGATAGTCAGCAGAGTCCGAAGATGAAGAGGGCGATAGCCGCCGCATGGACAGAGCTAAAAGCAAGAAAGCCGGACCACGCCATCTATTGGAGCTTCATCGATGACGAGCGAAACAACGTAGTGAAGGAGTATCTTGTGGGCGCAGGCTACAACATTACGGTCTACCCAGGCGCGGACCGCCCAACCGACTTCGAGTACGTCATCAACACCGGGCCGTTCAAAGGACAGTTGCAAAATGAAGTTGTGGCAAAGGCAATCGAGTGGTGGAAAGAGTATCTCGACGCAATCGACTCCGCTGTCGAAAATGCACCCTAACCCTTCCATCGAGCGTACCTCCACCATTACGACCAACGGCGGCACCTTTCTCTGGCGTGCATTCACGGGCCGGCTTCCTCTATGGAAGGCGTTTTGGCTCATGTTCGTGCCGGCGCCTTTTGCTCTGTATCTCACTTTTCTCGGAACGTTCTGGGTGCTGAACAATCTCGAACCTGAAACGGACTATGCAATCCCTGTACTCGCATTCGCATCGTTCGCCCTGTCTCTATAGGTCGGGGCGCAGGGCGCACCTTGCATCTCGAACCAAAGACGGCGCAGCGCATTGGCGAATACGTTGTGTTTGGCGCTATCCTTGGCGCAGCAGTTCTCGTTACCGCTATCTGTTCGTAGCTGCAGAGGGTTCTTGTGCACTCCAGCATTCCCAATTCGCCGTCTCGCCAGCGCGCCCCGAAGGAAGTACCCTTGGGGTGCCGACTTTTGTGCGGACTCATCTTCCCGTGCACTTGCTCAGTTCAGCGCCGATTAGCTCTACGCTATGCTTCAGGAAAACTCAGATGAAGCCACGGATTAGCCTCATTACGCTCGGCGTCGATGACTTGGAAGAGTCGCTACGCTTTTATCGCGATGGCCTTGGTTTCGCAACGCAAGGAATCATAGGTACAGAATTTGAGTACGGAGCCGTTGCTTTTTTTGATTTGCAAGCAAATCTTAAACTCGCGCTCTACCCGCGCAAGAGTCTTTCAAAAGACTCGGGGTTGCCCTTGGGAACGCCAAGTGCCCTTGAGTTCAGCATTGGTCACAATGTTTCTTCAAAAACTGAAGTCAATCAGGTGATGGAACAGGCAAAGAATGCTGGGGCTGTCATCGTAAAGTCTGCTCAAGACACTTTTTGGGGCAGCTACGCAGGTTATTTCCAAGACCCCGATGTTCATCTTTGGGAAATTGCCTGGAACCCGCAATGGCCTATCCCAGAGTAAGGCGTAACATGGCGTTCGAGAGGGACGCGCCAAACACACCAAGGAGAAGTCATGCTTCATGCATTGCAGTTTCTTGCCACATTGAGCACTTGTCTGTTTGCGGGGGCAGCCGTCTACATCAATCTCGTTGAGCATCCGGCACGAATGGGCTGCGACACTAAGACTGCCGCAACCGTGTGGGCGCCGAGCTACAAAAAAGCCACGGTCATGCAAGCCTCATTGGCGATTGTGGGTTTCCTAACAGGGCTCGCTGTGTGGCTACTCGGCGGCGGCGTCATGTGGCTAGTCGGCGCAGTCTTCATTGGCGCAGTAGTGCCATTTACCTTCATCGCCATAATGCCAACAAATCACAAGTTGCTGGAGCCTGGTCGAGACCTTTCCACAGGAGAGACTCGAACCTTGTTGGAGCACTGGGGCAAACTCCATGGCATGCGGAGCACCTTGAGCCTTATCGCATCGATTGTGTATGTCGCGTTGCTGCTTGGCGCCTCTTGAGAAACAGGAAGAGGCTCGCCTGAACAATCGTCAGGCTGAATCGAGGAACAACGAAATATCTGTGATACTACGTCTGGACGGCTTGGAGGCTTATCTACATAGAACAGATGGTGGCGCCAGTTGGCGACGGCGAACGGGTATGGTTTGAAGTCACCGTCACCCTGGAAGAAAAGGCCACCGGCACCCTGATCACCCTGCGCCAGCTTTACCCTAGCAGGGAATCCCGCGACGAGGTGGTCAAGAAGTACGACGCCATTGAAGGTGGCAAACAGCACCTGGCGAAACTTGAAGCTTACATCAAGGAGAATCTGTCCTGAACGACGAATTGAACTTCGAAGTTGAACTGACAGTTGAGCGAGTCGTTGCCATGCAGCGTCCGGCTTGCTAGAGTATTTGGCCGTAAAAAGCGGAGTATCCATTTACTAATGGAGAAATAATGCTTAAGACCTTTCACGGTAGTTGCCATTGTGGCACGGTCACCTTTGAGGCTGACCTCGATCTCACACAGAACACGTATAGGTGCAACTACTCCATTTGCAGGCGCAATCGCTTTTGGCCAGCTATTGCAATGCCAGAGAACTTTCGTTTATTTACTTACAGGTGAAAGTGAGTTGACACAGTATTTATTCAATACAAAAAAGAACCATCATTACTTTTGCAAATACTGTGGCGTGCATAGTTTCGGTATAGGCACTGAAACGCCTATGGGAAAAATATATGGGTCAACCTCGGCTGTCTCAACAACGTATCCGATGAGGAACTTTCAAAAGTGCCTATTACATACGTTGATGGCCTCAACGACAAATGGCAAAGCACGCCTGAGTTTTTTGCCCACCTGTGAAACAAAACATGTCAACAGCAATGCGGCCCAACAAGGCATTACACAGAAAACCCGGCCTTCGCTTCGCTACGTTGGGTTGCCGGTGAACTTGGACATTAGGCGCCAAAAATGCTATCGAAATTGAGCATGCTCGTTCATCGGCTATATGTGATTCCCGCATAAACCAGCTTCACGCACTCACCTTCAAAAGGAGGATTATTCATGGCTACCCACTCTGTCCAGTTTCACCGTGTGCTCTGTGCGACACCCGAGAAAATCTATCGAGCATTCCTCGACGCGGACGCAATGGCAAGGTGGCTTCCTCCCAATGGATTCACGGCCAAGGTTCGCCATATGGATGCCAAAGTGGGTGGCACCTACAAGATGTCGTTCACGAACTTCACCACAGGTCATAGCCACTCTTTCGGCGGCACATATTTCGAGCTCGTGCCACACGACCGCATTCGTTACTCGTCCAAATTCGACGACCCGAACTTGGCTGGAGAAATGCAAACGACGATAACCTTGAAGAAAGTATCCTGTGGAACCGAGCTAAACATCATCCAAGAAGGCATCCCCAGTGTCATTCCAACCGATGCTTGCTATCTTGGCTGGCAAGAATCGCTCACCCATCTGGCGAAACTTGTCGAGCCAGAGATTCCAGACTAGCCAATGCACCTAAGACGGTATTCGAAGGGGTAAGGTTCTAAAAAGGTGGCAGCATCTCATTTGAGGAAATGGTATTGCCATCGAAGCATGCTGCCTGACCACTCGCTCAACCGGACGCGTCGACAAGCGACACACTCGTTAGCTTGAACGCTGGGCGTCGAACCGACAATCTCACCGTCGCCACATGCGTCTTTCGAGTCGTCACACAAATCGAACGTATTTCCATGCCATCATGGTGTTTTTGAACCAAAGGCGCGGCCCCATGAAACTCATTCTTCACAAAGCATTACTTTTCATCACAGCGTTTATGCTGCTAGGCACGGCTGCGGCCAACACCGATGAAACCGCAGAGCCGGCCAACGGGGCTGCGCCCGGTGTGATCGTCAGGGTAGAGAAAGCTATTGTGCGCGGGGCCAAGGCTGCTGCAAGAGGAGTTGAGCACGGCGCAAAAGCAGCTGCCCACGGCATTGAACATGGAGCAAAGGCGGCAGCGGGTGGCGTCAAGCGTGGTGCAAAGGCAACCGGCAACGCCGCCCATACCGTTGCCAAAAAGCTAAGCGGTTCGCCCCCACCACCAGCATCGCCCGACAAATAGGCAACCTTTACGTATGCTGAGCAATTGCGCATCAACGCCGCTCAAGTCAATACCGGTAAGGAATTGATTTACGATGGCGTTGCAGTTGCAGGTTGGTTGCTTCTTTAGCCCATCATGCAAGCGTAGCAGAGCAACAGCGTGGCTCGCGCGGTGCGACCAAGCTCAAACGTTATGCCTGAAAGTTGAAATCATCCCCGAAACCAGACGAGGTACAAATCATGACTCAACCCAATAAACCGGGTAATACCGATACTCCACCCCCTGATGCAGTCTTGATGCAAATGTTGTCCGGAGCTTTGCTGCAGCAAGGCATTTGCGTTGCTGCAAAACTGGGTATTGCCGATTTGCTTGCGGTGCAACCCCAAACCGTCGCCGAACTCGCGAACACAACCAAAACACATGCAGCGTCGTTGTATCGAGTCCTTCGCGCCCTGGCAGGTGCAGGCATTTTTGCGGAAACCGCTGAGCACACATTTGAGCTGACGCCGCTTGCTGCAGTGCTGCGTAGTGATGTGCCGAATTCAATACGCAACTTTGCCATTATGATGGGTGAAAACTGGTTGTGGCGTAACTATGGCGAGTTGATGCACAGCGTTACTACTGGCGACCCTGCACAGAATTATGTTCACGGCATAGGGTCGTTCGAATTCTTTACCCAAAATGCCGCAGCCGGTGCAGTGTTCAACCGTGCGATGACGAGCCTGTCACAAGCAGTTGTTCCGGCGATTGTTGCGTCTTACGATTTTTCTGTCGCGCGCAAACTGGTGGACATTGCTGGCGGTCACGGGATGCTGCTTGCTGAAATCCTGAAAGCGAATCCGCACATGCAAGGGATTTTGTTCGACCTGCCTTCAGTCATCGAGGGCGCAGGCGCGCTGCTCGAAAAAGAGGGCGTCCGATCACGTGTGGAGCTTGCATCGGGCGACTTTTTTAAAGCAGTCCCAACAGGCGCGGATGTTTACGTGATGAAACACATTATTCATGACTGGGATGATGAACGCAGCATCAGCATCTTGAAAAGCATCGGCGCGGCGATGAATCAAGGCGGTAAAGTCTTGATCATCGAAATGGTTGTTCCCGAGGGCAACGAACCTAGCCCCGCGAAAGCCATGGACTTGCAAATGCTTATTATGGAGAGTGGTAAAGAGCGCACAAAAGAGGAGTATCGGAGACTGCTGGAAGCTGCCGGCTTCAGATTGACGAGAATCGTGCCGACGAAATCACCGTATAGCGTTATTGAAGGTGAGCGTTAGGCATTCTTGTGTGCAAGAAATGATCTACAGAAACCATGCAGAATCAGCACGAACTAGCATGGCCGCTGGTTCCGCCGTCTGGGGCACTGCTTCAATTCAACTTCGCTGGGCATGCTCATGAGCCTTGAACTCATCGTGGACGTTGGCAAACTCTTGCTCATCGTTTATTGCCTCCGCTGGGCAATCCATACCTATGTGAAACTTCAACAGCCAACGTGGTCCATCCCGCTGGCCCAGCGTCGTTTGGCTGTCTTGCTTATCCTTGTCCTTGCGGTATTGGCAGTCAAATTGATTGAGGATGTGCTGGATGGAGAGTCGGGAGTCATTGACAAAGCGACTTTGCTGTTCATCCACAAGCATGTGCCGGGCAAACTGACGGGGTTCTTCGAATGGGTCACATTCACGGGATCGGCAACATTTCTGCTTCCGCTCACCATCGGAAGCGTGATCGCGATGCTCTGGGCCAGGCGACGTTTCGATGCCCTCCTCCTGTCAGCGTCGGTAATCAGCGCTACCGCAGTGGTTTATTTGATCAAGAGTGCGGTTAACCGAGTTCGGCCCACGTTATGGGAAACCAATTTGTACTGGGGTTCCAGCTTTCCCAGTGGGCATACCCTGGCTGTTGCCGCGTTTGCTACGGCCATTGCGCTTTGCGTAAATCGAAATTGGCCTACGGCGCGGACATTCGCCGTTACGACGGCAGTCCTCTGGATTAGCCTCGTTGCGCTATCGCGTCTGGTTCTCGGGGTACATTGGCCGACTGACGTATTGGCAGCGGCGTGCATTGGCGCAAGCTTGCCATTGGCAATGAGTGTTGCACTTGACCTCTACTACGCCTGACGCTTCCGCTTCCACAAACGAACCTCTTCCGGCCTGCGGCTCCCATCGAGTCACGCATATCAAAAATTAAGCTTACTTAGTTAGAAAGGATACCCATGTCAGAAATCTTCGGTTTCGATGCTTTCTCCCCCACAGAAATTGCTGTGCAGATAGAAAAAATCGGCGTAGCCAAGGCGCGCCTGCCGCTGCTTTCCATGCTCATGCTGAGCATATTGGCTAGCGCTTTTATCGGCCTGGGTGCGCTCTATTTTGTAGTCGTCAAATCCGACCCGGTCTTGAGCTTCGCGACCGGACAAGTGCTTGGCGGGGTAGTCTTTTCTTTGGGCTTGCTTCTCGTGGTCGTTGCCGGTGCAGAACTATTTACCGGGAATAATCTGCTGGCGATGGCCTGGGCGGACGGAAAGATTTCCACATTTGAGTTGCTGCGCAACTGGGCGATTGTTTGCGTTGGCAATTTCATTGGTGCTGCCGGATTGGCGCTGCTGGTTTTTCTCTCTCGTCATCCGGATATGAACAATGGTGCCATTGGCCAACAATACCTCGGGATTGCAGCCGCCAAAATCGCCATGCCATTCTGGACAGCTTTCTTCAAAGGCGTGCTGTGTAATGTCCTGGTCTGCATGGCGGTATGGATGGCGCTTGCCGGACGCAGTGTTATCGACAAGGCGGTAGCCATCATTTTCCCTATCTCTGCGTTCGTTGCGGCAGGCTTTGAACATAGCGTCGCCAACATGTACTTTATCCCGCTGGCCATGCTGATAGAGACCTTCGAGAAAACCGGAGCAGCCACCCCTGCCATTACCTGGGTTGGCTTCTTCGGCAATCTGGTGCCAGTCATACTGGGCAACATTATCGGTGGCAGTGTGCTGGTGGGATTGGTATATCACGTCATCTACCGACGGGCACCGAAAAAACATCGGGATGCCTGACCCGCAGAGTAATCGCTACCAACGCAGACTGCCTAAAATAAGTTTGCAAGCTGCCATGGGCGATTCTCCAAAAGGACTTTTTTTGCGTCTTGTTATTCCATTGGGTTCTCGGCAGAATGCGTGAATAAAAGAATTCTGCAGCGCCTTTATTCGTTAGGCTCGATTTTTTGCGGAATGTAATCAACCAAGGAGGCACATGCAAATGTTCAAGACCAGTACGGTTCAAGCCAACGGGATTCAGTTTCATTATCTGGAAGTGGGCACAGGGCCGCTGGCGCTTTGCATGCACGGATTTCCGGATTCTCCCTGGACTTACCGCTACCTCCTGCCCGAGCTTGCCAAAGCAGGCTACCGTGCTGTGGCACCATTCATGCGGGGATATGCGCCGACCGAGGTTCCGGCTGATGGAAATTATCAAACCAGCATGCTTGCCGCCGATGTGGTCGCCCTACATGAAGCTTTGGGGGGTGATGAAAAATCCGTGCTCATCGGCCACGATTGGGGTTCTGTGGCGGCTCTGGGTGCCGCAGCGCTAGCACCGTAGCGCTGGCGCCGGTGCGTGCTGATGAGCGTGCCACCATTTGCCGTCTTCGGTCAAATTGCGTTTAGTTACGAACAAATCAAGCGTTCGTTCTACTTCTGGTTTTTTCAGATGCAAATCGCCGATGCCATTGTGCCGGCGAATGATCTCGCTTTCATTGATGGCCTATGGGCTGACTGGTCGCCCGGTTATGATGCAAAGGAAGATCTGTTGCATATCAAGGATTGCCTGCGTAATCCGGCCAACCTGCGTGCTGCCATGGGCTACTATCGGTCACTGTTTGATCCTGCTCGTTTTGGCTCAGCCGCAGGAATGGAGGAGCAAATCACCGCCTGGGGCCGCCCGCTTCTCCAACCCACGCTCTACTTGCACGGCACGCAGGATGGCTGTGTCGGCCTCGACGCAGAAGCGACCAACAGCGTACTGGCTTTTCTCGGGGCAGGCTCGGCAGCCGAACGGATTGATGATGCTGGCCACTTCCTGCAGGTAGAAAAACCAACTCAGATCAACGAGCGTATTCTGCGGTTTTTAGGCTAGGCGGAATGATGACGCTTATTGCCTGATTTTTATCCCGACCAGTCGTCAAAAACCATGCATTGTCGCTGCACCCCAAAAGTGCTTGCTTCGCAGCGTATCACCAGCGCCGACTTTTAACCATATCACTCACTTACCTTTACGTTAAGATGTAATTTTTGTCGGGTCCACTTAAAATAAACTGAAAGGGGTAAGCATGACAACCGAACTCTTTTATCTCTTATTCACTACGCTTCTTACCGGAGTCCTCTGGATTCCAGTTGTCATTGGCTATGTATCGTCTCGTGGCCCACTGAAACCCATCGACTATAAGATTGCACCAACTTCACCTTTGCCTGACTGGGTTAATCGTGCAAATCGGGCGCACATGAACGCGGTCGAGAATCTCGCGTTATTCGCCTCTATTGTTCTGATAGCCAAAGTGGCCGGGGTGTCGACATCTGTTACCGAAATATCCGCCGCCGTGTTTTTCTATGCGCGCACTGCACATGCGGTGATTCATATCAGTGGCTTCAGTATGTTCAAGGCGCGCACCTTGGCGTTTACAGTAGCTTGGCTTGCGTTTATGACGTTCGCCATTGAGCTGCTGCGACAGGTGATTTAAAAAATAAAATCACTAAATATCAAGCTTGAATATTCGCCTTCAACCCGATGTACAGCGGATAGTCTTTGCCTTTGCTTTGCTACGGCACGGCTATCCGCTGATGCGTTAGACATCAAAGCCATGTATTCACCTCCGCTGCTTCAGTCTGTTCTCACCTGTCCAATTTGCGGCTTTGCGAAAAGCGAAACGATGCCAATCGATGCGTGCCTTTGCTTCTACGAGTGCACAAGCTGTCATGCGGTGCTCAAGCCAAAAACAGGTGACTGCTGCGTCTTTTGCTCGTATGGTTCGGTGAAATGCCCATCCCGCCAATAACAGCTCGATGACAATAAATTTTATTGATTCGTTACTTAGGAACCCTCGGATAAAAGCTTATTATCCTGATCTTGCCATTCTCGTTTATTCACTTGTATTTGCCCAGGCTGTCATTGGTCAGGAATTAGTTTCACTGTTTAGACAAGATCAGAAGAGCGTTTCGATCAATACCTATAGTCCGATAAAAGATAGCTGTCGCGGCGTGGCAATTATTTCTCCGGGAGCCGGTGGCTCAGAAAAAGGCTATGCGTATTTGGCTAGATCAATGTCGGCACAAGGTTATCTGGCTATCGTGGTTGGCCATCAAGAAAGTGGCCAGCAAGCCTTGCGACAACAGATTCGTAACAATGGCCTGCGTAAAGGCTTGTCTCAACTGATCACTGATCCTCAAGCATACAGGAGCCGGTTCATGGACATCCATGCGGCAAAGCGCTGGGCGGAAGCACACTGCAATGCGCATGAATCCATTCTGCTCGGCCATTCCATGGGAGCAGCAACCGTCATGATGGAAGCAGGTGCCAAGAATAAACTTGGCGTCGACGGGACGAACGCCTTTGATGTTTACGTTGCTCTTTCTCCACAAGGAATCGGCTTAATTTTTCCGCCTGATGCCTGGGCGGAGATCACCAAGCCGGTACTTTCAATCACCGGCACACGGGATAACGAAGAACTTAGCAGTGGCACTTGGAAAACACGTTCGGAGCCTTTCAACAATATGCCAGTCGGCTGCAAGTGGTTTGGCGTTATCGATGATGCCTCACACATGAATTTTGCGGGTATCGGCATGTCGCAGCAGACTGAAGCGCTAACAGTACAAACCATTCAAGCATTTCTTCTTCGCCTCCATCAACACGATTGCAAGTCTCCACCGCAAGTACGGGGCATTGAAGTTCAAGCCAAATGATAGCCAATGCCCACGGGCTTCTTCCGGAAACCCCTCTTTTATCCATAGAGTTATCGTAGCAACGTGACTTGCCTTATTGCAAGGTGATATCCCGCTTCAGGCAAGAGCGATCAAATACTTGCGCGAAAGGAGATCAAAATTTTTCAGGTGGGTAAATTATTTTTAGCTATCACAGCACTTGCTAGTGGATTAGCTGCGTGCACGGCCAATGGATCAGAAACGGGCTGGACCAAACTGGTACAGGGGGCACATGGCCTGGAAAACTTCACCCGTGTGGGTTACGCTAACTGGAGTGCCAACGACGATCCAACCAATGGCACAATCCAGGCAACAGAGGGCGGCAAGGATTCCGGGTTTCTTGTGTCGAAGAGCGTATATCGAGACTTTATGATGCATATCGAGTTCTGGGCCAGCGAGGACGCAAATAGCGGCATATTTTTGCGCTGCCAAGACCCCGCCAAGATTACGGATGAGAACTGTTATGAGGTTAATATCTTCGATCAGCGTCCGGATCCGGCATATGCCACCGGAGGAATTGTTAAAGTGGCCAAAGCACCTAATCCTATCCCCATAGTTGGGGGAAAATGGAATACGTATGAAATTTCCGCACGTGGCGCGCGGCTGGTTGTTGTTTTAAATGGCACCCAGACGGTAGATGTTGAGGACACTAAATTCACCTCGGGTCCGATTGCGCTGCAATGGGGTCGCGGCACCATTAAGTTTCGTAAAGTGAATATTCGTCCCCTGCAATAATCGAGAAATTTAATGGTTGTCGGTCGAGTTATTGGCCTGATTCGCCGTATCACCAGCACCAGCGCTTGGCGTCCCGATGGGAACTTTTTAACGAATGTGCATAATGCGTAGCATTCTGCCCATATATGCCAGCTAACTTGCGCGTTTTGCTTCGCATTCACCGCGCGCTTTAAACCCCCAAGACGCCTCAGCACATGAAAAATGCGTTACATTTGAGTCAACCCAATTGATGTTACCCGTGGATTTTTTACCACGACGATGGTGCTTCACTTTTCAAACGCCACGTTTTGCAAATTTCTCAGGTTTCACAGTCCAAAAAATATAAAGTACGGAGGCTTTCACCATGAACCCACCTGCACCCATTGCCATGCGCGAAAACGAACCCTGGCGCGCTAATTTGCGCGGAAACCAACCCGCGCTGACAGCACCCCGCGACGCCACCTGGTGGACCGGGAAATCCCCTGCGGCTTGTCTTGGCCTGACTGCGGATGGCACGCTCACCGCCTTGCCACTTCCGAATTTAGCCACCTGTACACGCCGCGAGGTGCAAGATTATTTTGATAGTGGCTGGACGCTGACTGAAACATTGTTTGCCGGCCTTAAAGGCGAAGAGGCATTTTTTCGCCCGCCGTATCATGGGCTGCGGCATCCAATGGTGTTTTATTTCTGTCATCCGCCGGTGCTGTACATCAACAAGCTGCTCGTTGCCGGCCTGATTACTGCGCCATTGAACCCTTATTTCGAAAAATTGTTCGAAGTCGGCGTGGATGAAATGCGTTGGGACGACATGTCGAAAAACGAGATGCTGTGGCCCAGCGTAGATGAAGTTCGCGCTTACCGCGCTGCCGTCTATGCAACGGTTAGTCAGGTGATCGCCACACACCCGGGATTGGCCGAGGGTCATGCACCGATTACCTTGAATGATCCATTGTGGGCGCTATTCATGGGCTTTGAGCACGAGCGTATTCACCTGGAAACTTCTGCTGTATTAATTCATGAGCTGCCGCTCGACTACGTTCAACGTCACGCCGCATGGCCTGCGATGTACCCTGTCGCACCGCACGATGCATCGACCGCACTCCGTCCCCGTCCTGGTACTGATTATCCTGTGCTGGCCTTGCGCGACGTCGCTGCAACGCGCATCACTTTAGGCAAACCTGCCGACTGGCCTTCTTATGGCTGGGACAACGAATATGGCTCGCGTAGCGTACGCGTGGAAGCCTTTCGCGCCAGCACCCAGTTGGTAAGTAATGGTGCATTTCACGAATTTGTTGCCGCAGGCGGGTACCGGGAAGAGCGTTTATGGTCACCTAACGGCTGGGCATGGCGCAGTTATCGCAATATCAAGTGGCCAACTTTTTGGGTACTGGACGGCCCTGCCGGATTGCACCGCTACAAACTGCGCACCTTGTTTGAGGTGATCGATATGCCATGGAACTGGCCTGCGGAAGTTAATGGTCATGAGGCTTACGCTTACTGCCAATGGAAATCTGAACAAGACGGCACTACCTATCGGCTGCCGAGCGAAAACGAGCATCATGCGCTACGCGACCCCGTGCACCGCGTGGCTGACGACATGGCATTGCAGTGCGATGGCGTGGCGTTTCGCCAGCAGGGAATCAACTTGAATCTCGCCTATGGCTCATCCATGCCGGTGGATGCGGGGCGTATCACCAGCGCCGGTTTTTATGATGTATTTGGCAATGTCTGGCAATGGCTGGCAGATGATCTGAATCCTTTGCCGGGCAGTGAAGTGCATCCGCTATACGATGACTTCAGCAGCCCGTGTTACGACGGTCAGCATCAAATGATTCTAGGAGGTTCGTGGGTTTCCACTGGTGAAATGGCCGGCCCCTGGGCACGCTTTCACTTTCGCCCGCACTTTTTTCAGCACGCGGGGTTTCGCCTGGTCGAAGCGGCACACGATGGCGGTGCCATTCACTTGGACAGCGACGATTCAGCGCATCAGGTATATGAAGACCGACAGATGGTGAATGATTACATGCTGCTGCACTTTGGCAGCCAGGCCGACCAAATGCCGCATGCTTTTGGCCCCCAGGCGGCGACAGAATTCCCACTGCGCTGTGCACAATGGTTGCTCGAGGGCGCACCAGAATTTGGCGCGGGTACCCAACGTGCGCTGGAAATTGGTTGCGCTGTTGGTCGGGCAAGCTTTGAGTTGGCACGCGGCTATCAGGAAGTGATCGGTGTGGATCTTTCGCGCGCCTTTATTGATACCGCTGAAATCTTGCAGCGCGATGGTCACTTTGATTATTTTCGCAAGGATGAAGGCGAGCTTGGCACTTACCTTACCGCACACGTGGCCCCTGCTATTGACCGGCACCGCGTGTCCTTCCGCCAGGCAGATGCCTGCTCACTGCCCGCGGACTACGTGGATTTTGATGCCGTGCTGATGGCAAATCTGCTGTGCCGCTTGCCCAGTCCGAAATCATTGCTGGGGCGGCTGGGCGGGCCACGCGGGCTGGTTAAAGTGGGTGGCCTGGTGGCCATGTTTTCACCCTATAGCTGGCTGGAACAATTTACACCCCACGGAGCATGGCCCGGCGGCTTTGAAAAAGCGGGACGTACGGTAAAAACTGCCGATGCCTTGCGCGAATTTTTCACGCAAGAAGGCTTTGTGTTGCGCCGTGAAGAAGAAGTGCCATTGGTGATTCGCGAACATCACCGTAAATATCAATACATCGTCACGCATGCAATGTTGTGGCAGCGATCGGTTTAGCCCAACTTGCACCATAAAAAAGGCGGATGAATTTTGAATTCATCCGCCTTTTTTATGTCAAGAAAACCATGCTCATTCGGCAGTGATGCATTCAGCTTGCTTCACAATTTCGGCAATTCCAGTTAATTGACTGAGCCAGGAGAGAGGAATTCCCAGAACGGACGAAGACTCTTTTGGTGAGCGCACTGCATCATGTGCTGCCGTCAACGCACCCAGCATCAGCGAGCGGCCACAACTATCGCCTCCGGCGAGAGTATTGGTTTCGACTGCTTCGCGAAAACCACTAGCGCGATGGGCAATGTGAAACAACAGTGGCAGGCCTTGATGCAAATGACATGGCATGCCAAAGCGCTCAGCGGCGGCTGGGGCATCCAGCACCGGCAGTGCGAGTGCTTCGGTCAGCAAGGGGCGTAGCACGTCACCCGCCGCTTGTGCCGCACGCGATAGCGCCTGGGGTAGCGGCGTTCCAGCCAGCACTTCGTCCAGCGCAATAGCCGCGACAGTAGCGGCATCGCGCGCTTGCGGGTGATCATGAGTGACCGCAACGGCCTGCTGTACAGTACGAATGAGATCATCTCGCGATCGTCCCTGACCCGCACGCTGGCTCGCCACGATTGCGGGAATGCATTCGAGGGCAGGTAATTGATCGTCATCGGCACCGCTTATAGCCGGATAATCTTCCGGTTTGGCATAGCTCAATAA
>JAYTIQ010000162.1:0-6758 GCA_043731705.1 Rugosibacter sp. | reverse complement strand
TCCTGCGCCTTGCGCATTTTGGATGCAGCCACCATCTCCATAGCCTTGGTAATCTTGCGCGTGTTTTGCACGCTCTTGATTTTGCTACGTATCTCTTTGCTACCTGCCATGATCGCCCTTTGTTAGCCAGTCAGGTAAGTGAATTAGGCCCAGGACTTCTTGAAGTCGACAATCGCCGCTTTAAGTTGCGCTTCGGCGTCTTTATCCAGGTCTTTCGTCGCTTCGATCTTGGCTACCAGATCAGCATGCTTCTGGTGCATGGTCTGATGCAGCGCCGTCTCAAATGCCAGGATACGCGGCACATCAATATCATCCATGAAACCTTCGTTGGAGGCATACAGCGAAATCGCTATATCGGCAACCGACAATGGTGAATACTGTAGCTGCTTCATCAGCTCAGTCACACGACGACCACGCTCTAACTGCTTGCGTGTGACTTCATCGAGATCCGAAGCAAACTGGGCAAACGCTGCCAACTCACGATACTGAGCAAGAGACAAGCGTACGCCGCCGCCAAGTTTCTTGATGACCTTAGTCTGCGCTGCGCCGCCTACGCGCGACACCGAGATACCAGCGTTCATGGCAGGACGGATACCGGCATTGAACAAATCGGTCTCAAGGAAAATCTGGCCGTCTGTAATCGAAATCACGTTGGTCGGCACGAAAGCAGAAACGTCACCTGCCTGGGTTTCAATGATGGGTAAAGCCGTCAATGAACCCGTTTTGCCTTTAACTTCGCCGTTGGTGAGCTTTTCAACCCAGGCTTCGGAGACACGTGCGGCACGCTCAAGCAAACGTGAGTGCAGATAGAACACGTCACCCGGATAGGCTTCGCGGCCGGGAGGACGACGTAGCAGCAGGGAAATCTGACGATACGCCCACGCTTGTTTGGTCAAGTCGTCATAAACAATCAGCGCATCCATGCCGCGATCGCGGAAATACTCACCCATGGTGCAACCTGCATACGGTGCAAGAAACTGCATGGCAGCTGAATCAGATGCGGTAGCGGCAACCACCACCGTGTACTCCATCGCGCCGTGCTCTTCGAGCTTGCGCACAACGTTGGCCACGGTGGATGCTTTTTGACCAATCGCCACATAGACGCAGAACATGTTCTGGCCTTTTTGATTGATGATGGCGTCAACCGCAACGGCTGTCTTGCCTGTTTGCCGATCGCCAATAATCAATTCGCGCTGGCCACGTCCTACCGGAACCATCGAGTCAACCGCTTTAAGGCCGGTTTGCAGCGGCTGAGATACCGATTTACGCCAGATAACGCCGGGAGCCACTTTTTCCAGCTTGTCGGTAAGCTTTGCGTTGATCGGGCCTTTGCCATCAATCGGCTCGCCCAAGGCATTCACTACACGACCCAGCAGCTCGGGGCCGATGGGCACCTCGAGAATGCGGCCCGTGCATTTAACGACATCGCCTTCAGTAATGTGTTCGTAATCACCCAGCACCACCACACCCACTGAATCGCGCTCCAGATTGAGCGCTAAACCGAAGGTATTGCCAGGAAACTCCAGCATTTCGCCCTGCATAACGTCTGCCAAGCCATGCACACGACAGATGCCGTCGGTCACTGAAACGACGGTGCCTTCATTACGCGCTGTTGCAGGCAGCTGCATCGTCTGGATCCGCGTTTTAATCAGCTCACTAATTTCAGATGGATTTAAATTCATCAAATAACTCCTAGTTCTTTAGGGCAATCGCCATAGCAGCAAGTTTGCCGCGAACTGAGGCATCAATCACCTCGTCGCCAACAGCCATACGTACGCCACCGATAAGCTCGGAATCAAGCTTGATTGTCGCTTGTATCCGGCATGAAAACTTACGCTCGAGTTCTGCTACCAAATTTTTTAGCGCGGCATCATCGAGAGGAAAAGCCGAAGTAATCTCGGCGTGTTTGATACCTTCGGCATCAGCTTTTAGTTCGTCAAACAGTGCAGCAATTTCCGGTAGAACCGTCAGGCGATTGTTATCAACCAGCACACGAACAAAACTTTGCTGATCTGCATTAAGCTTGCCACCAGCCGCTTCAAAATAAAGCTGAGCCAACTGCGCAGGATTAAATCGCGGATTGCCAATACACGCTTCCATCACTGGATTAGTTGTAACGCCTGACAAGCGTGCAAGCGTTTCAGCCCATGAGAGCAAATCGGCAGGGCTGCCTTTAGCTAACTGGAATGCAGCTTCCGCATAAGGCCGGGCCAGCGTAACGTTTTCAGCCATGTCTAATCAAAGCTCCGACTTCAGCTGAGAAAGCAGCTCGGCATGTGCCTGAGGGTTAATTTCCTTGCGAAGAATTTTCTCGGCGCCAGCGACAGCCAGTAGTGCGACCTGTTCGCGCAACGACTCTTTGGCACGTTGCGCAGCGACACCGGCTTCGGCTTGGGCAGCTTCACGAGCAGCCGAAATCACTCGGGTAGCTTCGGTGCGAGCTTCTTCAAGCAGTTGAGCTGCTTGCTTCTCCGCCCCACTGCGGAATTCAGCAGCCGACTCACGTGCATGACGCAACTCTTCAGCAGCTTTTTTCTCAGCGTGCACCAAATCAGCCTTTGCCTTGTCGGCCGCCGCAAGTCCGTCAGCGATTTTACCCGCGCGCTCGTCTAATGCCTTCATGATGGGTGGCCATACGAATTTCATCGTAAACCAAGCCAAAACAAAGAACACAGCCAGCTGGGCAAACAGCGTTGCGTTCAGATTCACGTTATTGGTCCTTTAAAAAGACGCGATTACTTGAGGACGAACGGATTGGCAAACGCGAACATCATCGCAATACCAACACCAATCAGGAAGGCAGCATCAATCAGACCGGCCAGCAAGAACATTTTGGTCTGTAGCGCATTCATCAACTCAGGCTGACGAGCAGATGCTTCGAGGTATTTGGATCCCATAATGCCGATACCGATACACGCACCAACAGCGCCGAGACCAATAATCAGACCAGCGGCCAGAGCGACAAACCCGAGAACATGTTCCATGACTACTCCTTATATAAAATTAACAACGCTTAAAAACTACCCAATGCTACAACTAGTGACTTTCATGCGCCTGGCCGATATACACCAGCGTCAGCATCATGAAAATGAACGCCTGCAAAACAACGATCAAGATGTGGAAAATCGCCCAGATTGAACCTGCCACCACATGACCAAAAAACCCCATGGCGGTAGCCGTACTCCCCATCAAAGCAATCAGCATGAATACCAGCTCACCGGCATACATATTGCCAAACAGCCGCATGCCGTGAGAAACGGTTTTGGCAATAAACTCAATCATCTGCATCGCAAAATTAATAGGGTACAGCAAAGGATGATTGCCGAAAGGCGCAGTGAACAGTTCATGCACCCAACCGCCAAAACCTTTAATTTTTATGTTGTAGTACAAACACAGAAGAAGCACACCTAGCGACATGCCCAGCGCGCCATTCAGATCGGCCGTAGGCACAATGCGCTGATAATGAATCCCAAACATTTCAGCAATTCTGGGGAACAAATCCACTGGCAGAAAATCAAGGGCATTCATGAACAATACCCAAACAAACACAGTCAGCGCCACTGGGGCGATAAACCGGCGATCGCCATGAACAATGGCTTTGGATTGGGTATCAACCATGTCAACCAGCATTTCAACGGCACCTTGAAGGCGGCCGGGAACGCCTGACGTGGCTCGCCGTGCGGCAATGACCATGATAATGATCGCCAGCGCGCCCATGCTGATGGACCAGAAAAGGGTATCCACATTGATGACCGTCCAATCAATCACCGCCAACTGCTTGTGGCCGGTATTGGTTAAATGGGTCAGATGGTGAACAATGTAGTCGCCTGCGACAGGCGCGTTTTCAGTGCTTGATGACATAATCAGTTTTTTAACAATAACGCAAACAAATTAGCTTTTAAAGCAACAAAAAGCCCTACCAGTAATGCTAACCAATGCACAGGATAGAGCCGCTGTGCAGCTACCAAAAGTACGATCGTAGCAAGAACCTTAACTAGCTCACCAACAAAAAAAGTGGCCGCATTAGCGCGTTTTCTTGCTGCCGAAACTGAAAGCCTCGTTACAAAAAACAGGTTGGGAATCGCGTATGCCATTCCCCCTAGTAAAACTGACAACGCACCACGTTGCCCTAGCCATATACTGGCTAATCCTGCTGCAACGAGCACTCCGATAAATTGAAGCAGTACAACCTTATACATCGGTTAAGCCTTCCGAGGCTGCACAATTCAAAGCCGCCTGATTTTAAATGCTTGCATAATAAGTGTCAATGAAATTGCCGTCATAGGCTTGATTAATTTGATTCATTTCCCGCATTTGACGCATTTTTCTTGATTTATTACCGCACATCACCCATGCTTTGAAAAGTCGGCGTTGGTGATACGGCGCTGCGGGGCATAACTCAGGCATGCCTCAAAAGCCTCGGCTCATTCAACTCAGCCGAAGTGGGTGCTTAATAAACCATCGAGCTGATCCAGGCTTGCAAAGCGGATCGTGAGTGTGCCCACACCTTTTCTGTTAGCGCTCACTTTCACTGTAGCGCCTATTTTGTCTGATAACTCCTCTTCAAGTCGCTGTAGATCGCGATTGACTTGCAGGGCACCTTCGGCCTTCTGTGGTGGATTAAGCTCGCGCGCAACCAGCCGCTCGGCATCACGAACCGATAGCCGTTTTTCCACTAACATGGTCGCAAGGCGACTTTGCTCGAGCTTGGGTAAAACGAGCAAGGCGCGCGCATGACCCATTTCGATATCACCCGCCATCAGCATATCCTGCACCGGCTTTGCCAACTGCAGCAGACGTAGCAAATTCGTTGCAGCTGAACGGGACCGGCCCAGTGCATCCGCTGCCTGTTGGTGCGTCATCTCAAATTCATCAATCAAGCGCTGAATGCCTGCTGCCTCTTCAAGTGGATTGAGGTCTTCCCTTTGAATGTTTTCGATCAGTGACATTGCCAACGCCGCATCATCAGGAATATCCCGTATGAGCACAGGGACCTCGCTCAACCCTGCAATCTGAGCTGCACGCCAGCGCCGCTCGCCAGCAATGATTTCATGGCATGCAACACCCTCGTGCACCACCGGGCGAACGGATATGGGCTGAATCAATCCTTGCGCTTTGATCGAAGCGGCAAGCTCTTCTAACGAACCCGGGTCCATTCGGGTGCGTGGCTGATATTTGCCAGGACGCAGCGCATCGACTGATAACATATCCTGCCGCTGCCCTTGATTACCGCTGGTTTCTGGATCAAGCAGCGTATCCAGGCCACGGCCCAAACCTTTTAATCGTGTGGCATTCATTTCATTCCTTCCAGGTTTTAACGCGTTCAATCATTTCGGCGGCAAAGGCCAGATAAGCCTGCGAACCCTTGGCCACCTTATCAAACAAAACGCCGGGCACACCATAACTTGGCGCCTCGGCCAAGCGCACATTACGCGGTACGATGGTCTTGAAAACCTTATCCCCAAAGTGTTGTTCCAACTGAGCCGAAACCTGATTTGATAAAGTACTGCGAGTATCAAACATGACTCGCAAGAGACCAATGATTTTTAGTTCCCGATTGAGATTAGCGTGAACTTTCTTGATGGTATTGACCAGGTCGGACAACCCTTCCAGTGCATAATATTCACATTGCATAGGAATGATAACGCCATGCGCCGAACATAAGCCATTGAGTGTCAGCATGGACAGAGACGGCGGACAGTCAATCAAGACAAAATCATAATCATCCTGGTGCAACGCCAGCGCATTTTTAAGACGCAGCTCTCTGTGTTCCAAAGCAACCAGATCTACCTCGGCACCTGCCAAATCACGGTTTGCAGGCAATACATCAAATTTCCCGCTGGGCGACATCACTCGAGTTTGCGCAAGCGTTGCTGACTCTAAAAGCAATTGATAAACCGAGAGCTTCAAGCTCCGTTTATCTATGCCGCAACCCATGGTGGCGTTTCCTTGTGGATCGAGATCAATCAACAATGTGCGTTGCCCTTGCGCAGCCAAGGCTGCGGCCAGGTTGACCGTAGTGGTGGTTTTGCCCACCCCGCCCTTCTGGTTGGCTACAGCAAATATATGCATGGGTCAGTGGTCTTTCTGTAGAACAATCAAATGGCGCTCAGCCACCATCCCTGGTACTTCTAGCGGCAAACACTGGGCGACATGCCACCCTGCAGGAAGCCGAGCGATTTCCTCGTGAGGCATCTGCCCTTTCATGGCGTAAAGCGCGCCACCCTCTACCAGAAGGTGGCCTGCCAACGATACAAAATCCGCCAATTCGGCAAATGCGCGTGATATCACGGCATCACACTGCGCCGCAGGCTGATTTTCAACTCTGCCGCTCAAAATGGTTAAATTCGATAGTCCAAGCTCAATTTTTACTTGGCGCTGAAATGCTGTCTTTTTATCCACGGAATCAATCAAGGCCATCTGTAATTGCGGGCATGCAATGGCTAGGGGAATGCCCGGCAACCCAGCACCACTCCCCACATCAATCCAGCGCCGTGTTGCCAGCGCCGACTTTTCAATATGCGACAATATACTCAAAGAATCAAATAGATGTTGCGTCAACATCGCAGATTCTTCACGTATGGATGTCAGGTTATACGTGGCATTCCATTTCTTTAGCAGCACCAAGTAACCAAGGAGTTGCGCCTGCGCATCTTCCGGCAGTGTCAGCCCTAATGCCGTCAAACCTTGTTGCAACTGAACGCCTAACGTCATGCCGCCTTCCGTCGCTTGAGATGAACCAAAAGCAATGAGATGGT
>JAYTIQ010000161.1:0-15052 GCA_043731705.1 Rugosibacter sp. | reverse complement strand
ACCTTGTGGGTTTCGCGGCCAATGCCGGATTCCTTGTAGCCACCAAATGCCGCATGCGCCGGATAAGCATGGAAACAATTGACCCATACGCGACCGGCTTTGATGGCACGGCCCATCCGGTAAGCTACATTGCCATTGCGGCTCCATACGCCGGCACCCAGACCATACAACGTATCGTTGGCAATCGCCAGGGCATCCGCTTCGTCCTTGAAGGTAGTCACAGCAAGCACCGGGCCGAATATCTCTTCCTGAAATATCCGCATCTTGTTATGCCCTTTGAACAATGTCGGCTGAACATAATAACCACCTGCCAGGTCACCACCCACTTGTGCCTGTTCACCGCCGATAAGCACCTCAGCCCCTTCCTGTCGCCCCAGATCGAGATAAGACAGAATCTTGGTCAATTGCTCCTTGGACGCCTGCGCACCAATCATGGTTTCAGTATCCAGCGGATTGCCTTGCTTGATGGCCTTGACACGCACCAGGCATCGCTCCATGAATTTATCGTAAATTGATTCCTGGATCAGCGCGCGCGAGGGACAAGTGCAGACCTCCCCCTGGTTAAAGGCAAAAAGCACCAAACCTTCGATCGCTTTGTCGAGAAACTCATCATCAGCTGCCATGACATCCGCAAAGAAAATGTTGGGCGACTTGCCACCGAGCTCGAGTGTGGCAGGAATCAGATTATTCGCAACGGCCTGCGCAATCACGCGGCCCGTCGACGTAGAACCGGTAAAGGCAATTTTTGCGATGCGCTTGCTGGTTGCCAACGGCAACCCCGCTTCACGACCATACCCGTTGACGATATTGAGCACACCAAGGGGCAGCAAGTCGGCGATCAACTCAGCCAGAATCAGGATGCTGATGGGCGTTGATTCAGCCGGCTTCAAGATCACGCAATTGCCAGCACCCAGCGCCGGTGCGAGCTTCCAGGTAGCCATCAGGATCGGAAAATTCCACGGAATGATCTGACCGACAACGCCCAATGGTTCGTGAAAATGATAAGCGACCATGTTCTCGTCAATGTCACTCAGCGCCCCCTCTTGCGCCCTCACGCATCCAGCGAAATAGCGAAAGTGATCGATGCTCAGCGGAATATCGGCATTCAGCGTTTCACGAATGGGCTTGCCGTTGTCCACCGTCTCCGCATACGCCAGCAGTTCGAGGTTCGCTTCAATGCGATCTGCAATCTTGAGCAGCAGGTTAGCGCGCTCGGCCGGTGCCGTCTTGCCCCATTTATCGGCAGCCGCATGCGCTGCATCCAGTGCCAGTTCAATATCCTCTGCGCCAGAACGCGCTACCTGGGTATAAACCTTGCCGTTGATCGGCGTAATCACCTCGAAATATTGGCCCTTGACCGGGGCAACCCACTGGCCACCGATAAAATTGTCATACTTGGCCTTGTACTGGATTTTGGCGCCCTGGGCACCCGGTGCGGCATAGATCATTTGAGTCTCCTTGTTTATTTTTGACGACTAGAATCTCGCGGATTGAAACCAAGCTCCCGCTGTAGTTGGCTTTGATAAAAACCTGAGGTATCGCGGGTTCAACTCACCCTGAGTTCTTGAATAGGCAAGTCGAATAATTATGTCGTATTTTTCAATACGTTTATCAATTAGAACTTATTCACCTCACCGCCACTCACGCGCACGATACCCGCCAAATCACGATGCTGTTCGATGGCGATGAATCCGGCGGCGATGAGTAACGCGCGCACGGCATCCGCCTGGTCATAGCCGTGTTCCAGCCAGAGCTGGCCCTGTGCTGATAAATACGCGGGCGCGGTGGCGATGATGTGGCGAATGGCATCCAGTCCGTCTGCGCCGCTGGCTAACGCAGCAGGCGGCTCAAAGCGCAGATCGCCTTGTGCTAAATGCGTGTCCGCTACAGCAATGTAAGGGGGATTGCTGACGATGAGATCGAAGGTTTCGTCCTCTACACCTGCGTACCAATCGCTCTGTAAAAATCGCACGGTCGCATTCAGCTGCTGCGCGTTTTCTTTGGCGATGGCTAATGCGGCAGCACTCGCATCAACAGCGGTCACACGCACCTGCGGACATTCCAGTGCCAGCGTGATGGCAATACAACCGGTGCCGGTGCCCAGATCGAGAATCTGCGGAGTATTACTTGCTGTTTCAGTTCCTGTCGGCGTCTCACCATCCGCTACGGCAAGGAGGGCGTTTTTTGCCCGACCGCCTTGTAGCGCATCCACAGCGAAGAGGACAGGGTTCTGTCCTGCCCCTTCTTGCTGTGCAGGTGGTTCATCAGTTGTTTCACCAGCGCCGAGTTTTTTCAATGCAATGTCGACCAGCAGCTCAGTCTCGGGGCGCGGAATCAGCACGCCGGGCGCAGTAACAAAATCGCGACCGAAAAACTCGCGGTGGCCAAGCAGATACGCCACGGGTTCGCCTGCATGACGGCGCGTGATGAGTGCATTAAAAACCTGCAATGCAGTTTCATCCAGCACGCCATCGTCATGGGTCAGCAACCACACCGACGGTTGCTGTAGAACATGGCCCAGCAGCAAGCGCGCCTCAAAGCCCGGCAGTTTTTCGCGCGCGGCGGCAAGCGCAGCGGCAATGGTGGTCATGCCGCCAACTCGGCCAGCAGCTCGGTTTGATGTTCAGTCGTCAGCGCGCTGACCAGCTCGCTTAAATCGCCGTCCATGATGGCGTCAATCTTGTACAGCGTCAGGTTGATGCGGTGATCGGTGATGCGCCCCTGCGGAAAGTTGTAGGTGCGGATGCGCTCGGAACGATCGCCCGAGCCGATCAACGATTTGCGCGTCGAGGCGATTTTTTGTTGCTGCTCGCGTTCTTGCTCTGAGGTGATGCGTGCTGCCAGCACCGCCATCGCCTGGGCGCGATTGCGGTGTTGCGAGCGGTCATCCTGACACTCGACAACAATACCGGTGGGCAGATGCGTGATGCGCACCGCCGAATCGGTTTTGTTGATGTGCTGCCCGCCCGCGCCTGACGCGCGATAGGTATCGATGCGCAAATCCGCTGGATTGATAGCCACTTCGGCCAGCGCATCGGCTTCCGGCATCACCGCCACGGTACACGCCGAGGTGTGGATACGGCCCTGCGTTTCCGTTGCCGGCACGCGCTGCACGCGATGCCCACCGGATTCAAACTTGAGTTGCGAATACGCGCCGCGACCTTCGATGCGCGCAATGATTTCGCGAAATCCGCCGAGGTCGGATTCACTGCGCGAGATAATCTCCACGCGCCAGCCCTGACGCTCGGCATAACGTGAATACATGCGAAACAGATCGCCCGCAAACAATGCTGATTCGTCCCCGCCCGTACCGGCGCGGATTTCCAAAAACAGATTTTTATCGTCGTTCGGGTCGCGCGGCAACAAGGCTTTTTGCAATTCATCTTCCAGCCGTGCCATTTTCGCCGTGGCGCTCGCCTGCTCGGCCTGCGCCAGTTCTTTCATTTCGGCGTCATTCAACATCTCGCCGGCCGATGAAAAGTCGGCGCTGGCAACACGGTAAGCGTCAAACAAGGCAACCACCGGCGTGATGTCGGCATGCTCACGCGTGAGCTTGCGATAGCTATCCATGTCGCGCGTGGCATTTTCACTGCCCAAGAGCCCATCGAGTTCCGTCAGGCGTTCGGCCAGTTGTTCGAGTTTGTCGTAGATACTTTTTTTCATGGCAAGACGATCACAAACAAGGTCCGATGTAATGGATGAAAGAGCCGCTGTGTAGCATGCAGCAAAAAAGGCAATACCGGCGCAGGCAAACTAATCGGTGGAAGAAAGATGGTACAGGCGTGAAATCAGCGCGGCAATGTCAGCACGCTCGTCGCCTTCAGCTTGATTCAAGGCCTGCGTTGGCGCATGCAAAAATTTATTGGTCAGCCCGTGCGAGAGCGCATCGAGCACTTTATCGGGTGCATCGCCGCGCGCGAGCAACTTTAAAGCATGTTCAATTTCATGCCGCCGCATGCGCTCTGCGGCATCGCGCAGCGCGCGTATGGTGGGCACAGTCTCGCGCGATGCCAGCCAGTGCAAAAACCCCTGCACTCGTTCGTCGATAATCGCTTCAGCTTCAATCACCGCTGCCTGGCGTGATTCGAGCCCGGACTCAACAATCTGCCCGAGATCATCAATGGTGTAGAGAAACACATCATCCAGCTCACCCACTTCTCTTTCGATATCACGCGGGATCGCCAGGTCCACCATCACCATCGGCCGATGGCGGCGGCTTTTCAATGCCCGCTCGACCATGCCCAGACCAATAATCGGCAGCGAGCTGGCGGTGCAAGAAACCACGATATCGTAATTCGCCAGCCGCTCGGCCACCTCGTCAAGCCGCAAGGCATCGCCTGAAAATCGATGCGCCAGCGCCTCGGCACGCACCAGCGTCCGGTTGGCAATCGTGAGCTGTTTGGGGTGTTGCCCGGCAAAGTGCGCGGCACAAAGCTCGATCATCTCGCCCGCGCCAATAAACAAAATGCGTTGCGCGGCGATGGACTCGAAAATGCGTGCGGAAAGCTGCACAGCGGCAGCAGCCATCGACACCGTATTCGCACCAATCGCGGTAGTGGAGCGCACCTCTTTGGCAACAGAAAATGTGCGCTGGAACAACTTGCCAAGCAGTGTGCCCAGCGTGCCCGCTTCTTCGGCAATGCGTGCGGCCTGTTTCATCTGCCCCAAAATTTGCGGCTCGCCCAACACCATGGAATCCAGCCCAGAGGCCACGCGAAACATATGCCGTACAGCGGATTGCTGCGGATGCTGATACAGGTAAGGCTGAATTTTTTCCGGCGGCAACGCGTGGTATGACGCCAGCCAATCCGCCGCCGCCTGTGGATGCTCTGTTGTGCAATACAGCTCGGTGCGATTACAGGTGGATAGCAGCGCGGCCTCCTGCACGCTGTGCCCACGCAAGAGATCATGCAGCGCTTGGCTCAGACTTGCCGGATCAAAAGCCACCAGCTCGCGCACGGCCAGTGGCGCCGTGTGGTGATTGATGCCAAGAGCAAAGAGCTGCACGTTGATGTGACCCTGAAAATGGCCGGAAGCCTGCGAAGAGAAACATCCGGAAAGGAAAGTAATGACCGCTATTTTAACGCCCATTAGCGGATCAACAGAATTTTGCCTGCGGCAGCAGCGAGGCCAACTATGCGAGAATGCTTTTTTTAAAGGTGACTGACTTGTGAAAATTCTTGTAACCGGTTGCGCCGGATTCATCGGTATGCATGTGTGTGAACGCCTGTTGGCACGCGGCGACGAAGTTATCGGGCTGGATAATCTGAACGATTATTACGATGTCACGCTCAAAGAAGCGCGGCTGGCACGCCTGACGCCTGACCCAAAATTTCGCTTTATTAAACTCGACGTGGCCGATCGGCCCGGCATGGCTGAACTTTTCGCCCAGGAAAAACCGCAGCGCGTGATTCATCTCGCCGCCCAGGCCGGCGTGCGCTATTCACTGCAAAACCCGCACGCGTATGTAGACAGCAACCTGACCGGCTTCGTGAACATCCTCGAAGGTTGCCGTCACGCGCAGGTTGAACACCTTACCTACGCCAGCAGCTCCAGCGTGTATGGCGGCAACACCAAAATGCCGTTTAGCGAAGCTGATTCAGTAGACCATCCGGTGAGCCTGTATGCCGCCACAAAAAAAGCCAACGAGCTGATGGCCCACACTTACAGCCACCTGTTCGGCATCCCCACCACCGGGCTGCGTTTCTTCACCGTGTATGGCCCGTGGGGCCGGCCAGACATGGCGCTGTTTTTATTCACCAGGGCGATACTCGAAGGGCAGCCGATTGATGTGTTCAACCACGGCAAGATGCAGCGCGACTTCACCTATATCGACGACATCGTCGAAGGCGTGATCCGCGTGAGCGACCGACCGCCCACCGCCAATCCCGCATTCGACAAACAGCAGCCCGACCCCGCCACGAGTTGGGCGCCTTACCGCGTATTCAACATCGGCAACCATGATCCGGTCGAACTCATGGCCTACATCAGCACGCTGGAAAGCTCGCTGGGAAAAACCGCGCAAAAAAACTTTTTGCCGCTGCAAGACGGCGATGTGCCTGCCACCTCGGCCGACACCGCCGCACTGCAAACAGCTACTGGCTTTGCCCCCGCCACCAGCGTTGCATCAGGCATCGCGCGCTTTGTGGATTGGTATCGCGGTTATTACGGAGTCTGACATGACATCAGAAAAAACCCGTCCCGTCATCGCCATCGTCGGCCTCGGCTATGTGGGGCTGCCGCTGGCCGTTGAATTCGGCAAGCAATTTCAAACCATCGGCTTTGACTTATCCACCGACAAAATTGCCGCCTATAACGAATTCCGCGATCCAACGGGCGAAGTATCAACCGACAACCTGCGCGCCGCTGCAAAACTCGAATGCACGAGCGATCCGCGCCGTCTTGCCAGCGCCGACTTTTTGATCGTTGCCGTGCCCACGCCGGTGGACGCCGCACATCAACCCGACTTCGGCCCGCTGATCGGCGCTTCTACCACGGTCGGCCAGCACATGCAGCATGGTGCCGTGGTGATTTACGAATCCACGGTTTATCCTGGCGCCACCGAAGAAGTCTGCATTCCGGTGCTCGAAAAACATTCCGCCATGCGCTGGCAAACGGATTTTCACGTCGGCTATTCGCCCGAGCGCATCAACCCTGGCGACAAGGAACACACCCTCGCCAAGATCATCAAGGTTGTCTCGGGAGATGATGCAACCACGCTCGAAAAAGTGGCACGGCTTTACGAATCCGTCATCACTGCGGGCGTGCATCGTGCCTCATCCATCAAGGTGGCCGAAGCCGCCAAGGTGATCGAGAACACCCAGCGCGATCTCAACATCGCGCTGATGAACGAGCTCGCCATCATCTTCGACAAGATCGGCATCTCTACCGCCGACGTGCTGGCCGCTGCCGGCACAAAATGGAACTTCCTCAAATTCTCGCCTGGCCTGGTCGGTGGCCACTGCATCGGCGTCGATCCGTATTACCTCACACACAAAGCCGACATGCTCGGCTATCACCCGCAAGTCATCCTTGCCGGGCGGCGCATCAACGACGGCATGGGCAAGTTCATCGCCGAAAAAACTATCAAGCTGATGCTCGAATCCGGCAGCGGCATCAAGGGTGCAAAGGTGAATGTGCTCGGCCTCACCTTCAAGGAAAACTGCCCCGACCTGCGCAATTCCAAAGTGCCGGACATCATCACCGAGCTGCAAAGTTATGGCATCGAAGTCATCGTGCATGACCCGCTGGCGGATGCCGCCGAAGCGATGCACGAATACGGACTGACGCTGACTGCGTGGAAAGATTTACCCGCAGCGGATGCCGTGGTTATCGCCGTAGCGCACGACGCCTACCGCCAGCGTGGCGCCACTGAAATCACCGAACAACTCAGCGCGGCAGGCTGCATCATCGACGTTAAATCGCTGTTTGGGCACAGCGCATTCGGGGCGAGAAAAGTGTGGACGCTGTGAGTTGCCGTATCGTTCGCGCAAGCGCCTATGCAAAACGCATTGCATACACGTAGAGGAAACACTGAACAAGTAGAAACTACTGGGAACGATTTCTCCGCATAGAGTCAGGTAAAGAAAGTCAATCGTGTTTTCGCCATGCTGGCGATGGACAACCTCGTCAAATGAGGACGACAACTGACAGATGGGGTGCCTCTGACATGAACAACCTGTGCGGAAATACCCCGCATCCTGCGGTGGCTTATTCAACGTTTCCCTAAAGAGGGTGATCTTCTGTGCGCGGATTCATCGGGTTGTTGCTTGCTCGCCGTATCACCAGCGCCGACTTTTGGGAGTCAGACTTTTTTAGCGCGCGGGTGCGCCGCATCGTAGATTTTTGCCAGATGCTGAAAATCCAGATGAGTGTAAATCTGTGTGGCGGCGATGCTGGCGTGGCCAAGCATATCCTGCACGGCGCGCAAATCGCCGGAGGATTGCAACACATGCGAGGCAAACGAATGGCGCAACATGTGCGGGTGCACCTGCATGCCGAGCCCTTGCTGCTGCGCCCAGCGCTCCAGTCGTTTTTCGACCTGGCGAGGTGATAACCGGGTGCCATTTCTGCCGGTAAATAGCGCTATTTGTGCAGTCGGTGCATAGTTTGGGCGCACAGCCACCCACGCGCTAAGTGCTGCAAGTGCCTGGTTGCCGACGGGTACAGTACGGGTTTTTTGCCGTTTACCGGTGACGGTGACTTCACCTGTGACCAGATCCAACCCGCCTGGCCAATCCAGACTGACCAGTTCTGCCAAACGCAGTCCGGAGGAATAAAAAAGTTCAAACATCGCTACGTCACGCACCTCCAGATCGTCGCCCGGTTCGACGTCGAGCAGAGCGGCCATTTGGTCCGTGCCAAGCGCTTTAGGCAGAGTGCGCGGGCGCTTGGGCGCCTTGAGCGGCTCGGCCGGGTTGTGTGCAATTGCACCACGCCGGAGAAGCCAGGCATAAAAACTGCGCCACGCCGAGAGCGTGCGCGCAATGGAGCGCGCGGCCAGATTTTGCGCATGCAACTGCATCAGGCCACGCCGCAATTGGGTGGTGGTGAGTTTGTCTGGTGAGCTACCTGGGGACATTTCAAGTGCTAGCTGGTGAAGGCGAAAAAGATCACGGCGATACGCATCCAGCGTGTGTCGGCTAGCGCGCCGTTGAATGGCCAGCTCCGACAAAAACTGTTCAGCGATGGGATGCATTTCGCCTGCCATTATTTTCTGCCTACTCCGCTGGCGTGGCGCCCGGCAGGTGCTGGAGCGCCACGGCGACCATCTCGCCAATGCGCTCCAGATACAGCGTGCCCAGCGTGGGGTAAAAACGGTGCGCTTCTTCGCTGGCCATCACCAGCAGACCAACACAGACACCGTGCGCATCGCGTAGTGGCACTTGCGCCATGGACCGCAAATGCGCCGCCGCTTCGCCAAACCAGGTAACGGATTCTTGTTCGGCAGCCGGTCCGCAGAGCGGTCTTTTTAAGCTTGCGGCAAAGGCCTGGGTAGTTTCTGTTCCGGCTACCAATAAGCTATTGGGCAGGTTCCATACGCGCAGGGCCACGTGCGGCACTAAAAATGCTCCCCGCAGATGCGCGTCAATCAGGTGCATCAGCGTGGCTTCGTCTTGCGCACCAAGCAAGGCCACGGCCAAGTCGTGCACCTTGCTGGAGATGACATCATTTTCGTTGCCGAAGGTGATGAGCTCGGCCAGTTTGGCTTCCAGCGTGCGCACTTTGTCACGCAAGGTAAATAGCTGTTTTTCGGTAATCGAAATGGCGCGTCCCGTATGCGGGTCGGGCAAAGTCATGAGCGCTAGCACATCGGTATACGCATCAAAAAATTCAGGATGGTTATGCAAGTAGCGTGCAACTTCTTCAGCGTTGATTTTGGCGTTCATCTCATTGTTCATTTATCTAGAGTCCTCAGGTAGATCAATTTCACCGGTAAAAACAGTCGTCGCGGGGCCGGTTAGTAAAACAAAATCGCTGCCATTCCAGGTGATCGTTAACTCGCCCCCGCGCGTGATGACGCGCACGGGGGAAGCCAGCAGTTGGCGGCGTATGCCCACAACGACCGCAGCGCAAGCGCCTGTGCCGCAGGCCAGTGTTTCGCCCGTGCCTCGTTCATACACGCGCAAGCGTACCGTGTGTGCATCCAGCACTTGCATGAAGCCGGCATTCACGCGACGCGGAAAGCGCGGGTGGGATTCAATCAATGGCCCCAATTGGGCCACCAGCGCGGTATCAGTGTCAGCCACTATCTGCACCGCATGCGGGTTGCCCATCGAGACGACACTGATATCAACCGATGTATCGCCTACAACGAGTGTTTGCACGATGGCATCGCTTTCGCTGACAAATGGAATTTCCGCAGGCAAAAAACGAGGCTGGCCCATATCGACGGTGACTTCGCCCGTGGCTTCGAGTTGCGGAAAAATAATTCCCGACAGTGTTTCCACGCGAATCTGCCGCTGAGTGGTTAAACCCTGTTCGTGCACAAAGCGCACAAAACATCGCGCGCCGTTACCGCATTGCTCCACTTCGCCACCATCGGCATTGAAAATGCGATAACGAAAATCCGCCTCGGGCCGCGTGGCTTTTTCAACCACCAAAAGTTGGTCGCAACCGATACCAAAATGGCGGTCGGCGAGTTGCTTGATTTGCGCGGGCGAGAGTGCAAAAGGTTCAGCCAGTGCATTGATGACAACAAAGTCGTTGCCTGCGCCCTGCATTTTGGTAAAACGAATGTTCATAAGCGAATGGTAGTGATACTTCGGCGAAGTGATCGGTTGAATTGATTGGTGAAGCTAGTCATAAAAACTCGCTTCACCCGGGGGACGAGTTTTGAAGCGTTTATGCAGCCAATAGTATTGCGCTGGCGTGCATAAAATTTCAGCTTCCAAAAAACTATTCATGCGCTGCGTGTCGGTGAATAAATTTTCAGCGGCAGTATGCGCTGCATCTTCTGCAGGGAAATTTTTCCACGGTTCGCCTACCTCGATTTCATAATGACAGCCTTTCATGCGCGTGATGATCGGAATCACGGTGGCGCCGGTGAGTTTGGCCAGCCGTGACAGGCCGGTAATGGTGGCGGCAGGTATGCCAAAAAACGGCACGAAGAGCGCATCCTTGGCGCCATAGTCCATATCGGGCAGATAATAAAAAGGCCGCCCTTCACGAATCGGACGAATGACTGGCTTCACGCCATCCTGACGCGAAAACAACGTGGTTTTACCAAAGCGCAAACGGCCTTTGTGTAATGCTGTATTAAAGGTTTCGTTTTTTGCCCGCGCATAAATGGTAATCATGGGCAGATCCATCGCCAGCCGAATCCAGCCTGCATCCAAGCCCACAAAATGCGGTGCGAAAAAAATGACCGGCTGGCCTTGGCAGGCCGTCAAGCGTTCACTGTGAAGAATGGTGACGATACGTCGAATCCGCGTGGGGGATGCCCACCACCACACGCCAAGTTCGAGCATATTTCGGCCAAAATAAGCAAAGTGCCGTCTCGCCAGCGCCGACTTTTCTTTCGCGGATAGATCAGGAAAGCACAAGCCCAGATTAGTGAGCGTAATACGCCGCCGCTCGCGAATCAAATAGTATAAAAGCCAGCCCAAACCGCGCCCTAACGCCGCCAACAAAGGCATGGGCAGCCAATGCAGCAGCCACATCACAACCAGCAATACACGCGTCATGGCACTTGTGTGCCCGCAGGGACTTTATAGCGCTTATAGCCCCATAAATATTGGGCTGGACACTGACGAATCATGGCTTCAATTTCAGCGTTAATTTGTGTTGCGCGCTGCGTGAGATCGCCTTCGAGCGGTTGCGGCAGCGGCAGAAAATATACGTGATAACCAGCGCCATAAGGCAAGCGTTCTGCATAGGTAAGAATCACCGTCGCCCCTGTTTCAGCCAGACGTGCGGCCAAGGTCATGGTGTAGGCAGGGCGGCCAAAAAATGGTGCCCAAACGCCTTCACCCGTGCCAGGCACCTGGTCTGGCAACATGCCAACCAGCTCGCCTTGTTTTAAGGCTTTGAGCAAACGGCGCACGCCAGACATATCCGCTGCGGCAAGATTGAAGTTACTGCCCCTGCCCTGGCGCATAAGAGGTTCTAGCCAGGCTTGCTTGGGTTGACGAAACATGACCGTTAACGGTTTCTTTGAGGCAATGTATTGCGCCGTCATTTCAAAGCAGCCCAGGTGCGGGGTTAAAAACAAAACTCCTTTGCCTTTCTCGGCAGCCGCTTCAACCAAGGCCCAACCGGATACTTTGGCAACTCTTGCCACCACTTCGTCTTGAGGGCGCAGCCAGATTTTTGGCAATTCCAAAAAACTTTTACCCGCTTCTGCAATGGTCGCATGCTGATATGCAGACAAGCCCGCTTGCGCCAAATTGCTGGCCAGGCTACGCCGATACGTGGGCGACAAAGCCCAGGTGAGCCAGCCAATCAACGCCCCGAGGTTATGTAGCAGCGACAATGGCAGATAGGCACAGAGACGAAACAGCAAAGACATATCAGACGAGAGAAATTAACGATGAATCGCGAATTATCAGCGAATTATTGAAAAATGATTATTTAATCGTCGCTACGCTGAATGCGCGAATAGATGAAACTCAGAAATAAAACTCGGCGGATTAGATTACAATGAACCCTTCCGCTGAGTTAATGACAACTTGTGAGGCGGAGAAAGTTCTCGTCAAAAAGCGAAAACCGGAAAATCAAAATTCACTAAAGCGTCGCTTGCTCTAGCCCCAGGAGTCTGCCTCGCCAGTTTAGCGGGGCATTTTTATTTGGAGCTAAGCACATGAGTCAATCTTATTTTTTCACCTCGGAATCCGTTTCAGAAGGCCATCCCGACAAAGTCGCGGATCAAATTTCAGACGCTATTCTGGATGCCATTCTGGCGCAAGACCCCCACTCCCGCGTTGCAGCTGAAACCTTATGCAACACCGGGCTGGTCGTTTTGGCCGGTGAGATTACGACCAAAGCCAACGTCGATTACATCAATGTGGCACGCGAGACGTTAAAGCGCATCGGCTACGACAATACCGAATCCGGTATTGATTACAAAGGTTGCGCAGTGCTGGTGGCTTACGATAAGCAGTCGCCTGATATCGCCCAGGGCGTGAATAAAGCCTATGACGACGACCTTAACCAAGGCGCGGGCGATCAAGGCTTGATGTTTGGTTATGCCTGCAACGAAACCACCTCGCTAATGCCACTGCCGATTTATTTATCGCATCGTTTGGTGGAACGGCAGTCACACTTGCGCCGTGATGGTCGCTTGCCCTGGTTGCGTCCGGACGCAAAATCGCAAGTGACCATTCGCTATGAAAACGGCCGCGCGCATTCGATCGATACCGTGGTGCTGTCCACACAGCATTCACCGGACATCGAGCTGCCGCAGATTCGTGAAGCGGTGATCGAAGAAATCATCAAGCCGATGCTGCCCAAGGAATTGATCAAGGGCGAAATCAAGTATCTGGTGAATCCTACAGGCCGATTTGTGATTGGCGGGCCGCAGGGAGATTGTGGTTTGACAGGCCGCAAGATTATTGTGGACACCTACGGCGGCGCTGCGCCCCATGGCGGTGGCGCGTTTTCGGGCAAGGATCCGTCCAAGGTCGACCGCTCAGCCGCTTACGCGGGTCGTTACGTGGCTAAAAACATTGTGGCCGCTGGCTTGGCGGATAAATGCCTGGTGCAGATTTCTTATGCCATCGGCGTGGCACAGCCAACGTCCGTTTGGGTCACCACACAAGGCACGGGCAAAATCCCTGACGAAAAAATTGCCGAGCTGGTCAAGCAGCATTTCGATCTGCGCCCCAAAGGAATTGTCACCATGCTGAACTTGCTGCGCCCTATCTATGAAAAAACTGCCGCTTATGGCCACTTTGGCCGTGACGAACCTGAATTCACGTGGGAAAATACCGATAAAGCCGCCGCGCTTCGCGCGGATGCCGGGCTGTAGCCCGGGCCCGCAGGGCTTATCGGTATTTCGTCGCAGGCTAACACGAGCGCAGCGAAGGGTTAAGCCGCGCAGCGGCGGCCGTAGGCAAAATGGTTTAAAGTGCAGCCGCACTGCGTGCCAATGCAGGACTTTAAAAACAAGCAGGCATAACTGAGGTTTTTCTAATGCAACAAGATTTGGCAACAAATGTATTGGGCGGCGTGCTGCAGGATTGCAGCACCGACCCTATGACGGGCTTTTTACGCAATGGCTGTTGCCAGGTGACGGATGAAGACGTGGGCAACCATGGCGTGTGCGTGGTGCTGACAGCTGACTTTTTGGCTTTTTCTGCTGCGCAGGGCAATGACTTATCAACGCCACGGCCTGAGTATGAATTTCCCGGCTTGAAACCTGGGGATCGCTGGTGTTTGTGTTCCGCACGCTGGCAAGAAGCCCTGCGTGCAAGCAAAGCCCCGCAAGTGGTGTTGGCAGCCACCTCAATCGCTGCACTCGAATGTGTTCGGCTGGAAGATTTACAGCGCTATGCTGTCGATACAAACCCGGAGAAATCATGAGCACGGTGCATGACTTTTCCGCACCAACGATTAACGGCGAGCCGAAGTCGTTGGGCGATTATCGCGATCAGGTGTTGTTGATCGTGAATGTCGCCAGCCAATGTGGCTTTACGCCGCAATATGCAGGGCTGGAAGCATTGTGGCAAAAATATCACGAACGCGGCTTGGTGGTGCTGGGCTTTCCGTGCAATCAGTTTGGCGGCCAAGAGCCGGGCGATGAAGCCACCATTGCCAATTTTTGCAGCAGCACATATGACGTGACGTTCCCGCTCTTTGCCAAGGTGGAAGTGAATGGGGGTAGTGCGCATCCGCTATGGCAACATCTTAAGAAAGCCGCACCCGGCATTCTGGGTAGCGAGGGCATCAAGTGGAATTTCACCAAGTTTTTGGTGGATGGCAATGGCCAGGTGGTTGAGCGTTATGCCTCGATCACCAAACCTGCAGAAATAAGCGGCGATATCGAACGACTGCTTCAATCCACCACACCATCGACGTAATACCAGCAGCCCGCTTCGTGCACAAAACGGCTGATCTCATGCAGGCGCACTGCACGGCCATTGATGCGGTAACGGGCAACGAATTCGACGTTGGCTGCGATGTTGGCTGAAGTACTCGCCGCGTCATGTTTCTTGACTTCCAACCCCAACCATTGGGCAGACGGCTGTGTTGCCAAACCCAGTGATTCAGGCCGCGTTGAAGCGTGCCAGGTTGCCAGCAGATACGCCTCGTTATTCAGCACATAGGCGGTGTAGCGCGAACGCATAAGTGACTCGGCATTAGTAGGCACTATGGCTCCGGCGTGAAATCGGCCACAGCACGCGGCGTAAGTGGCGGGTCTGCCACAGGGACAGGGAACAAGAGCGCGGATTTCTTCTTTCTGCTTTTTCACTGGACTTTCCACCGATGCTTAGCCGCCATGTTTCCACACGGCTTGCAGCAAGGCATCCATTGCTGGCGTGGCTAAAGCCGCACGCGGGTGGTTTACAAGGCAGACCACGATCCAGCGCCGACCCTGTTGATCCAGCACATA
>JAYTIQ010000160.1:0-2858 GCA_043731705.1 Rugosibacter sp. | reverse complement strand
GGCGTGGGGCGCTAACCGCGCGGCTTGCATCACGCCCATGCCGGAATGGATGCCCAAGGCCCGGCCTTCGTAGGTAGCGGTGGTGAGTACGCCACGGCCGGTGTATTCGCCCAAACGCATGAATTGCCAGCCGCCATTAGCCTGACGCGTGGGCTGCGGCACGGAGCGTCCGCCAACAGCAACGGGCAGGCCGTTTAGTTCGGGGTAGGTGAGCAACTCGACAGAAGCAAAAAATGCATCCATGTCGAGGTGGGCAATGCGACGCTGCATGACGGTTGGTTAGGCTTGGAGCACGTTCACGGCATCGAGCAACTGTGCGAAGTCCGCATCGGGCAATGCCGAGGAGAGCGAAAAGCGTAATCGGCACCCGCCCGCTGGCACAGTAGGCGGACGCATGGCAACGGCCAGCACGCCGCGCTCTTCAAGCCGCTGTTGTGCCGCCAGTGCGGCGGCTTCGCTACCCAGCACGGCGGGAATAATTTGCGTGGTGGATTGAAGCGTATCTATGCCCAACGCAGCAAGGCGTTCGCGCAAGGCATCGCCACGTTGCGCCAGCAGGGCGCGTTCGGCATCCAGGTGCGGCATCAATGCGAGCGCAGCTTGCACTGCGCCGCAGGCTGCCGGTGGTGGAGCGGTTGAATAGATGATGCCGGTACAGCGATTAACCAGATAATCGATCAGCGCCTGCGAGCCTGCGATGTAAGCTCCGGCCGCACCAAAGGCTTTGCCTAGCGTACCCATGATGACTGTCGATGGATTGCTGTCGTGTAAACCATAGGCCAGCCCACGACCTTGCGGCCCGAGTACGCCACTGGCATGGGCTTCATCGAGATACAGCACCGCGCCGTGACGTGTGGCGAGCGCGCTGAGCGCCGCGACATCGGCGCGGTCGCCATCCATGCTGAAGACGGATTCAGTCACGATGAATGCCGGGCGGCCTTGAGCATGTTGCGTGAGTAATTCGTCAAGATGGGCCACGTCGTTGTGGCGAAACTGAATCTGCTTGACTCCGGCGGCGCGGCAGCCGGCATGCAGGCTGGAATGATTGAGCGCATCGGTGAATACCAGCGCTTCGCGCCCGCCCGCCAGTTTGAATAAAGCGGGTAAAACGGTGGCATTGGCCTGGAACCCGGAATTGAAAATCAGCGCTGCCTGGGTGCCTTTGAAGGCGGCGAGCTGCGCTTCCAAAGTGATCATTTCTTCGAGCGTGCCGGTAACCAGACGGGATGCTCGAGCGCCTGCGCCAAAGCGCTGCATCCATTCAATGGCGCGCGACTTTAACGCCGGATGCTGTGCGAGGCCAAGGTAGTCGTTGGATGATGCGTCAATCAACTGACGGCCATCGGCCATGACCAGGCATGCGCCAGGAATGGCAATCTGCCGCAGGCGGCGCCGTCGCTGCGCGGCATCCAGCGTAGCTAGCGCGTCGTCGAGCGCCTGTTCAAGCCACATGGCATGTCCGATAGGTGAGGGATGGAAGAAAAGTCATGGTGCGTGGATATTGTAGGGGGCGTGTATTGTGCCTTGGTTTTGATCTGCAAAACACGCTTGTCTGCCAGCTACAATGGCATATTGCATGGGTATTAAGGCACACCGAATGAAGTATCACGATTTGCGCGACTTTTTGCAGCAGCTCGAAGCCATGGGCGAACTCAAGCGCATCACTGTTGCGGTCGATCCGCATCTGGAAATGACCGAGATTGCCGACCGGGTGTTGCGCGCAGGCGGCCCGGCGCTGCTGTTTGAAAACCCCACAGGACACGCCATTCCTGTATTGGCAAATCTTTTCGGTACGCCGCAGCGTGTGGCTCTGGGTATGGGCCAGACCGGTGACTGGAAAAAATCCCTGCGCGAAGTGGGCCAGTTATTGGCGACGCTAAAAGAGCCGGAGCCGCCGCAAGGGCTCAAGGATGCCTGGGAAAAACTGCCGCTGTTAAAACAAGTGTTCAACATGCGGCCGAAGATAGTTACTTCTGCGCCTTGCCAGGAGACTGTCTGGGAAGGGCGGGACGTTGATTTGTCTCGTTTGCCGATACAAACCTGCTGGCCGGAAGATGCAGGGCCGTTGATTACCTGGGGGCTGACTGTCACGCGGGGGATGAAAAAAACACGGCAAAATCTGGGGATATATCGCCAGCAAGTGATCGCACCCAATAAGGTGATCATGCGCTGGCTGGCGCATCGTGGCGGCGCGCTGGATTATCAGGATCATTGCGCTGCTCACCCAGGCACGCCTTTTCCGGTAGCGGTGGTGCTTGGCTGTGATCCGGCCACGATTCTGGGGGCGGTCACGCCCGTGCCGGACAGTTTGTCGGAGTATCAATTCGCGGGCTTGCTGCGGGGCAGTAAAACGGAACTGGTGAAATGCATAGGCTCGGATTTACAAGTGCCCGCGCGTGCCGAGATTGTGCTGGAAGGCGTGATTCATCCGGGCGAGACAGCTCTCGAGGGGCCATTTGGCGACCACACCGGGTATTACAACGAGCAGGCCGAGTTCCCGGTATTCACCATTGAGCGCATCACCATGCGGCGGGATCCTATCTATCACTCCACCTACAGCGGCAAGCCGCCGGATGAACCGGCCATGCTGGGTGTGGCGCTTAACGAAGTGTTTGTGCCGCTGTTGCAAAAGCAGTATCCGGAAATCATTGATTTTTACCTGCCGCCGGAAGGCTGCTCGTATCGGCTGGCGGTGGTGTCGATCAAGAAGCAATATCCGGGACATGCCAAACGGGTCATGTTCGGTATCTGGAGTTTTTTGCGTCAGTTCATGTATACCAAATTTATTATCGTGACCGATGATGGCGTGGATGTACGCGATTGGAAAGAAGTGATCTGGGCAGTGACCACGCGCGTGG
>JAYTIQ010000159.1:0-10706 GCA_043731705.1 Rugosibacter sp. | reverse complement strand
ACGGTGAATTCAATCTCCAAAGCCATTGCCGAAGTCGAGATGATGGTTGGTTGCAAGGTCCGCGAGGTGTACACGGGAATTGCCGGCAGCCATATCAAGAGCAAGGATTCAGACGGCATGGCGGTGGTGCGTGATAAAGAAGTCACATCTTATGATGTGGAGCGCGCCATTGAAGCGGCCAATGCCACGCCGATTTCTGCCGACGACCAGATTTTGCACACGCTGGTGCAAGAGTTCATCGTGGATGGGCAGGATGGCGTCAAAGAACCCATCGGCATGGATGCGCGACGGTTGGAAGTGAGGGTGCATCTCGTCACGGGTGCGGTGACCGCGGTACAGAACATCGTTAAATGTGTACACCGTTGTGGGTTGGAAGTAGTTGATCTGGTACTGCAACCATTAGCATCAGGTTATGCCGTGCTCACGGATGACGAAAAGGATGTGGGTGTTTGCCTGGTTGATATTGGCGGTGGTACTACGGATATTGCGGTGTTTGTGCAGGGTGCTATTCGGCACACGGCAGTGATCCCGATTGCTGGCGATCAGGTAACCAACGATATCGCGATTGCGTTGCGCACTTCAACACAGGACGCGGAAGAAATCAAAATGCGTTTTGGTGTCGCACTTCAACAGCTAGCCAATGCAGAAGAAATGATTGAGGTTCCGGGTGTTGGTGATCGACCGGGATCCCAGCTTTCACGGCAAACTTTGGCGGGGTTTATTCAGCCGCGTATTGAAGAAATTTTTCAGCAGGTGCAAGAAGAGCTACATCGTAGCGGCTATGAGCGGCTTTTGCGAGCGGGCATTGTACTCACGGGAGGTGCTGCGCAAATGCCCGGCATGACTGAATTAGGCGAGGAGATTTTTCATAATTCCGTGAAATTGGTAACGCCGCTTTATGAAGGGAATTTACGTGATTTTGTGCGCAATCCGCGGTATTCCACTGCGATGGGTTTGCTGTTGGAAGGCGTGGCGCAACGTCAGCGAGGGATGAAGGTACAGCACCCGAAGACATTTGCGCAGGTTTTGGGGCGTATGCGGGCATGGTTCGGTAAGAATTTTTAAGGTGGTCAGTGAGCGTTGGTGGCTTATCGGGTTTTTAACTGGTTTTGATTATGTGGTTATTTTTAAAGGAGACAACAATGTTTGAATTAGAGGAAGTTGCATCGCAGGAAACTGCATCCGGTACCACCGTTATTAAAGTGATCGGTGTCGGTGGCGCGGGTGGTAATGCGGTTGAGCACATGATTCGTGAAGGTGTGGGCGGTGTGGAGTTCATTTGCTGCAATACCGATTCGCAGGCACTGGATAAAAGCAGTGCGCATGTCAAGCTGCAACTCGGGCCAGGCTTGGGTGCAGGTGGCAAACCCGAAAAAGCCAAAGCGCTTGCGCAGGCCGACCGAGTGCGCATTGCTGAAGCGCTGGAAGGTGCACATATGGTATTTATTACCGCTGGTATGGGCGGAGGCACCGGCACTGGTGCCGGACCTGTGATTGCTGAAGTCGCGCGTGAATTAGGCATACTGACCGTTGCCGTGGTGACCAAGCCGTTTGAATATGAGGGTCGGCGCAAGCGCCTGGCTGAAGAAGGTGTGACGGAGTTTGAAAAGCATGTTGACTCGTTGATTGTGATTCTTAACGAA
Source organism: Rugosibacter sp. (assembly GCA_043731705.1). Taxonomy (GTDB): domain Bacteria; phylum Pseudomonadota; class Gammaproteobacteria; order Burkholderiales; family Rhodocyclaceae; genus Rugosibacter. The sequence continues at coordinate 9,063 of JAYTIQ010000159.1, read as the reverse complement.
AAACTTGAAGAAGTTCTGGGTGATGATGTGAGCATGCTGGATGCATTTAAGGCGGCAGACAATGTATTGCGTAATGCCGTCGGCGGTATTGCCGAGATCATCAATGTGCCAGGTTTGGTTAACGTCGACTTTGAAGACGTGCGTACGGTTATGGGTGAGATGGGCAAGGCCATGATGGGTTCTGCCGTGGCTTCTGGCGTTGATCGCGCGCGTATTGCTGCTGAAGAGGCGGTGGCTAGTCCGTTGCTGGAAGGCATTGAGTTGTCCGGCGCGCGTGGCGTGTTGGTTAATATCACGGCGAGTAACACGCTGGGCTTGAAAGAGTACAAGGATGTGATGAATACCATTCGTCAATACACCGCTGCCGAGGCAACAGTCATTTGTGGTGCCGTGTTTGATGCGTCAATGGCAGATCAATTGCGAGTGACGGTGGTTGCAACCGGCTTGGGCGCGATTGCCGGCAAGGGACGCAAGCCGGAAATTAAAGTTGTTGAGACGATCGGACTGCGCACTGGCACCGATGGTTTCCATTTATTTGACAACACAATGGGGCAGGTTGATTTGTCGAATGTCGCATCAAGTTTGCGCAGCAGCATGCCGCGTAACAGTCAAGCCGAAGCAATGGCTGCTTCTGGGGTTGATAAATATGACATTCCTGCTTTTTTGCGCCGCCAGTCTGATTGAGCAGCGTTAGTTCAAGGAACCTGCGCCACAGGGACGTCTCCTCCTTGTGGCGTTTGGTGTTGCTTGGTAGGGTTGGTGCTACATGTTAAAATTGAAACTATGCCGTGGTTAAGGTATTGTTTGGCATTGTTTTTTTGATATTAATTTTCTTCAGTATCCGATCTATCGTCCCTTCCAAATTCACTATGCTGCGTCAACGAACACTAAAATCATTAATTAAAACTACCGGGGTGGGGCTTCACTCTGGGGCAAAGGTTTCGTTAGTGTTGCGTCCAGCGCCCGTTGATACAGGCGTTGTTTTTCGCCGAGTAGACTTAACGCCACCGGTGGATCTGAAAGCCGACCCTTTTGGCGTTGGTGATACACGCATGGCCTCTTGTCTCGAACAAAATGGGGCAAAAATTTCTACCGTAGAACACCTCATGTCCGCCTTGGCTGGTTTAGGCATTGATAATATTTATATCGATGTTGATGCAGCTGAGTTGCCGATCATGGATGGCTCGGCGGCGCCTTTTGTTTTTCTGTTGCAGTCTGCAGGAATTGAAGAGCAGTCAGCTGCGAAGAAATTCATTCGTGTCAAAAAGATGGTTGAAGTCAAAGAGGGTGACAAGTGGGCGCGCCTTTCCCCATTCGACGGTTTCAGTCTCGATTTCTCCATAGTTTTTGCCCATCCGGCGGTTGCCCAGTCGGGCTCTAGTGCACATATTGATTTTGCCGATCAATCCTATATCCGTGAAGTTGCCCGTGCGCGAACATTCGGCTTCATGCAGGATGTCGAGGTATTGCGTGAGCAGGGATTGGCCTTGGGCGGCAGCCTTGAAAATGCCATCGTTATGGATGAGTATCGGGTATTGAACAATGATGGCCTGCGCTATGCAGATGAATTCGTCAAACACAAAATACTGGATGCCGTTGGTGATCTTTATTTGGCGGGGCACCCACTGCTTGCTGCATTTTCTGCGCATAAATCTGGCCATGCGCTAAATAACGCCTTGTTGCGCGCCTTGCTAAGTGATGTATCTGCATGGGAGATGGTGAGTTTTCTGCATGTGGAAGATGCACCAGCCAAAGTGGCTGCACTTTATCCGCAACTAGCTTGATCAAGCGCAGTTACTCAGAATTTCCCAGCCATGTTGTTCCTCCGCGTTATTGGCATACTTACCGCGATAACCATAGGCAGTAGTGTTCTGGCCTGGTTATTGACGCACGATCGCCGCTATTTGTACCTGGCGGGTCGCGTGACCAAAGGGGCTCTGGTTGTGGCGCTGACCATTCTGGTATTGATGGCAGCTGAGCGACTGATTATTCTGTAACTACCTTTATCAATCGGTCAATTGCACGCTTGAGTGCAGACTCCGGTGGCAAATTCTGCGCCAGCAAAGTGAGTCCCTGTTTTTGTTGATTGCCGGGCAAAGCAGGTCTTTGGTGAGTCTCTTTGGGCCGAGTCGAGGGACTAGCCTGCACACTGACGCCAATTTCGGTAATTTTTGACGCCGAAGAGCTTAATGCAGAGGCAATGCGTGGGCCTAATTGCCTTACTTTAGCGGCAACTGCACTGTTGCTGGTATGAATGAAAATCTTCCCCAGCCGAAAGTTCGCCACCCGGGCATGGGGGCGCAGCGCCTCGGGAAGTATGGTTTCCAGGGTGCGTTGAAACTCCAGAAGACGTTGCGCGTGGGCAGCCAGCCGCGCCAAACCCTCCGTTGAGACCAGATGTTCCTGGAGGCTCTTTGCCATCAGTTTAAATAATTCCAGAAGGAGAGAAAGTATGCATATTATTCTTGTCCTGGATCGATTGGCAATAACAAGAAGAATGGGCGTAAATGCTGGATAGATGAGCAGTAAATTAATGACTACGTCAGAGGGGTGGATGAAGTGCGACCCCATGCTAAAATTGCCCTTTTGTATTTGTCGGCCTCTAGCTTAACAAAGCAGGCTGGGTAACCTACATGATCTCCGGATTTCTCAGAAAGATTTTTGGCAGCCGCAATGATCGGCTGATCAAGCAATATCGCCAAACCGTCACCCAAATCAATGCACTCGAAAGTGGCTTGCAGGCACTGGATGACGCTGCACTACAAGCAAAAACGGATGAGTTTCGCCGTCGCCATGCCGAGGGTGAAGCATTGGATGCCTTGTTGCCAGAAGCATTTGCTGTTGTGCGTGAAGGAGGGCGGCGGGCCTTGGGTATGCGCCACTTTGATATGCAACTGGTGGGAGGCATGGTGTTGCATTATGGCAAGATTGCCGAAATGCGTACGGGTGAAGGTAAAACCCTCACAGCAACCTTGGCCGTTTATCTTAACGCCTTGTCCGGCAAGGGCGTTCATCTGGTGACAGTGAATGATTATTTAGCTAGCCGCGATGCGGAATGGATGGGCCGTTTGTACCGGTTTCTAGGTCTGACTATTGGCATCAATCTTTCGCAAATGCCGCATGAGGCGAAACAAGCTGCCTATGCAGCGGATATCACTTACGGCACCAACAACGAATTCGGTTTTGATTATCTGCGCGACAACATGGTGTACTCGACGGCTGAGCGGGTGCAGCGCGGATTGAATTTCGCGATTGTTGATGAGGTAGATTCGATCCTTATTGATGAAGCGCGTACGCCATTGATTATTTCCGGCCAGGCCGAAGATCACACTGAGCTGTATGTGGCGATGAATGCGGTGCCGCCATTGTTGACGCTGGGCGAAGCGGCCAAAAATGATACTGAAAAAGATAGTGGTGACTACACAGTTGACCTTAAGGCACATCAAGTATTGTTGACCGATGAAGGGCATGAAAAAGCCGAGAATATTCTTGCACGGCTAGGTCTTTTGCCAGAGGGTAGCAGCTTGTATGAGCCCGCCAACATTTTGCTCATGCATCATCTGTATGCGGCATTGCGCGCGCATAATCTGTATCACCGTGACCAGCAGTATGTTGTGCAAGAAGGTGAAGTCACCATCGTTGATGAATTTACCGGACGCCTGATGACAGGGCGACGCTGGTCTGAAGGCCTGCATCAGGCAGTCGAAGCAAAAGAGGGTGTGGCTATCCAGGCTGAAAATCAAACACTCGCCTCGATCACGTTCCAGAATTATTTCCGCATGTACGGCAAGTTGGCCGGCATGACTGGGACAGCCGATACGGAAGCCTATGAGTTCCAGCAGATCTATGGGCTTGAAACCGTTGTTATTCCAACTAACCGGCCGATGGTCCGGCGTGACGAACATGATCAGATTTACCGCACGGCGCAAGAAAAATATACCGCGATCATCGCTGATATTCGCAGCTGTAAAGAGCGAGGGCAACCGGTGCTGGTTGGCACCACGTCGATTGAAAATTCCGAATTGCTCTCCAGCTTGCTAGATAAGGAAAAGCTGCCGCACCAGGTACTCAACGCCAAGCAGCATGCGCGCGAAGCCGAAATCATTGCCCAGGCCGGGCGTCCGGGCGTGATTACCATTGCGACTAACATGGCGGGCCGGGGTACCGATATTGTGCTGGGCGGCAATATCGAAAAAATGCTGGATGCGATCAGAGATGATGCGACCTTGCCTGCTGAAGAAAAAGATCAGCGCATTGCCGCCATGAAAGCCGAATGGCAAACCCTGCATGATCAGGTGCTGGCTTCCGGTGGTTTGCATATCATTGGCTCTGAGCGGCACGAATCGCGGCGTATCGATAACCAGTTGCGCGGGCGTTCCGGACGTCAGGGCGATGCCGGTTCATCGCGGTTTTATCTGGCGCTGGACGATTCCTTGCTGAAGATTTTTGCAGGTGACCGGCTCAATACCATCATGGTGCGGCTCAAAATGCCCGAGGGCGAAGCCATTGAGCATCCGCTGGTGTCGCGTTCGCTGGAATCCGCGCAGCGCAAAGTCGAGCAGCGCAACTTTGATATTCGCAAGCAGTTGCTGGAGTACGATGATGTTGCCAACGATCAGCGCAAAGTCATCTATCAGCAACGCAATGAATTGCTCGATAGTAGCGAAATCAGCGAAACAATCACTGGCATGCGCCAGGGTTCCATTCACGATACGTTCCGTATTTACGTCCCGGAGGGCAGCGTGGAAGAGCAATGGGATATTGTCGGTCTGGAAAATATGCTGGCCGGCGAACTGCAACTGAAGCTGCCCATTGGCGAATGGCTAAAAGCCGAGCCGCTACTCACCGACCATGAGCTGCTTGTGCGTTTGCTCGATGCAGCTGATGCTGCCTATGTGGCCAAGACCGCGGTGGTGGACACCACTGCATGGGCGGGATTCGAGCGTAATGTCATGCTGCAAAGCCTGGATAACCACTGGCGCGAGCATCTTTCAGCGCTGGACCATTTGCGCCAAGGCATTCATTTACGCGGCTATGCGCAAAAAAACCCGAAGCAGGAATACAAGCGCGAAGCGTTTGATCTGTTCGAAGGTTTGCTGCAAGCCGTACGTGCGGATGTCATTAAATTGTTAATGACGGCTGAAGTTCGCGACGAAGCGCAACTCGAGGCTATTGAAGAACCGCCACATTTTGATCATGTGGAATACCATCATTCTGATCTTGATGAAACGCTGGCGGCTGTCGTTGATAAACCTCAACCTGTGCATGCCGTGCCCAAAGTCGGACGTAACGATGCCTGCCCTTGCGGTAGCGGCAAGAAATACAAGCATTGTCACGGCAAGCTGAGCTAAGTTTGAACCAGGATTGAATCAAGTTATAACCTAGCCATGCATACTTCGCTGCATCCGACGATAGTTGAGGATTGCGCGAGTAACCCGAGCAGCACCAGTAACAGCGTCCTCATTCTGGATCAGACGCGCCTGCCGCAGCTTGCCGTGCAGGTGCGGCTCAACACCGCTGAAGACGTGGCACATGCAATCCGCAGCATGCAGGTGCGCGGTGCGCCGTTGATCGGCGTCACTGCCGCTTATGGTGTGGCGCTGGGGCTGCGTCACGATGCATCGGATAGCCAGTTGGCGCAGGTAATTGCTCTGCTGGCCGCAACCCGCCCGACGGCGGTTAATTTGCACTGGGCGCTGGCTCGTATGCAGCGTGTGCTGCAAAAGTCGGCGCTGGTGACACGCTGCGAAGCAAGTACCCTTGGGGTGCGGCGTGAGAGGGCCTGGCACGAGGCGCGGACGATTGCCACAGAAGATGCCACTACCAATGCATTGATCGGTGTGCATGGCTTGCGCATGCTGACGCTGCATCAGCCAAAAGACGCTGTGCTGCAAATAATGACCCACTGTAACGCCGGACGTCTGGCAACGGTTGCCCACGGTACGGCACTCGCCCCGATTTACGCAGCACATGCTGCAGGCATACCAGTACATGTCTGGGTTTCCGAAACCCGTCCGCGTAATCAGGGCTTGCTCACCGCGTGGGAGTTGGCCGAAGCCGGCGTGCCGCATACCTTGATTGCCGACAATGCGGCGGGTCTGCTCATCATGCAGGGCAAGGTGGATCTGGTGATTGTCGGCGCCGACCGCATTGCCGCGGATGGCGACACAGCCAACAAAGTGGGCACTTACCTTAAAGCGCTGGCTGCCCGCGCGCATGGCGTGCCGTTTTATGTCGCCGCGCCGCTATCCACGATAGATTTTTCATGTCCGTCAGGGCACGCTATTCCTATTGAAGAACGCGCCGCCGCAGAGTTGGGCGCGGGCGATGTACCGGTGGCGAATCCTGCGTTCGACATCACGCCAGCGCATTTGATTACTGGCATTATTTCGGAGCGTGGCGTGGCCACCCCGGAGGAATTAGCGCAATGGAAAACCTGAACGAAGAAATCGTGAAAGAAACCCAGCAGCGGATGTATCAACTCGCCGCCCAAGTGCTGGCCACTGCCGGTGAACTGATAGCCCACGACCTCAACCGTGGCAGTGCGGGAAATGTTTCGGTGCGTTATGCCGACGGCTGCATCATCACGCCCACCGGCATTGAACATCAAGACTGCACGCCGGACGATATGGTAAAAGTAGGGATAAAAGTCGGCGCTGGTGAGATGGCGGGTGTGCCAGACTCGTCGCTCAACCGCCGAAAACCGTCATCCGAGTTGCGCTTCCATCGCGACATTTATGCCACGTTTCCGGCGGCTGGCGCGATTATCCACGCGCACTCGCCCTTTGCCACGGCGCTGGCCTGCCAGCAGCAAAGCATCCCGCTGTTTCACTACATGATCGCGCGCTTTGGCGGCATGGACGTGCGTTGTGCTGAATACGCTACCTTCGGCACACAAGCCTTGTCCGATGCCATGCTCATTGCGTTGCAAGACCGTTCGGCCTGCTTGATGGCACATCACGGCATGGTGGTGTACGGCCGTGACCTGGCACATGCGCTGGCCCTGGCCGTGGAACTGGAAACCCTGTGCGAGCAGTATTTGCGCGTGCTGCAACTCGGTGAGCCGAAGCTGCTGACGGTGGGGCAAATGGATGAGGTGATTGTGAAATTTTCTGGTTATGGGCAGCGGGAGGGTGAGGGCAACGCGGATGCTTGAGTTCGCCTCAGCCAAATGCTGCTTGCATCAGGCTATATATCGCGATAAGTTTCATACTTAATAAATTACGTTAGAAACCAAAGGCAGCGCTATGTCATACCTTGATGCAGACCCAACAAAGCCAATCGAAGAAATCCTTAGTAATGTTCGCGTGGCTGCACAAACCCAAACGCATATGCCTAGTTTGGCGCTTGCCCCATTTGCTGCGCTACTCGTGCGTTTGAGCCAAGAGGCCAGCGTTACCGCCGATAAAAACCTACTCATACAGCGCCGCATGATTGTTATTACTCTTATCGTTCTAGCAATTTCAATTGCACAGCTTGCTCTTGCGTTCTTACAGTTCCAAGCGAGCGGCCCTAATTCTCAAAGCGTCGTCACTACACAAAAGCAAAAGCATGCACAGTCAGAGGCAAATCAAAAAGACGTAATAACAAACAAAAAACCATCGCAACCAGACTATGCAACTTTAGTCACGAAATAAGGTTTTCAACACAGCGCTAAAGCGGTGCCAGTTAGCTCTACGCTAGCCGCCCTTGCGCTGAGACAGCGGATGCCGTGGCACGCTCGTTGGGCGGCGTGTTTTGCTGGTGATCGTTTTCCCCGGAATGCTAGGCGTCACACGCCGCGTCACTAGCCCCGATTTTTTCCAGTGCGCTTGCTCGCCCGGTGCCAGCGTGCCACCCGGTTGCGTGAGCGGTACTAAATGCCGTTTGCCGGGGCCAATCAAATCGCTGCGTCCCATGGCGCGCAAAGCCTCGCGCAGCACCGGCCAGTTGGCCGGGTCGTGATAGCGCAAGAACGCTTTGTGTAATTTGCGCTGCCGTCCGGAGCGCACGATGGCGACTTCTTCAGAGGTATCAGTTACTTTGCGCAGCGGATTTTTTTCGGTGTGCCACATGGCGGTGGCAATGGCCAATGGCGTAGGCAAGAAGGTTTGCACCTGATCCAGGCGGAAGCCGTTTTTCTTCAGCCACAGGGCCAGATTCAGCATGTCTTCATCGGTCGTGCCGGGGTGGGCGGCGATGAAGTAGGGGATCAGGTATTGCTCCTTGCCCGCTTCCTTGGAAAATTTTTCAAACATCTGCTTGAAGCGGTCATAGCTGCCGATACCCGGCTTCATCATTTTCGAGAGCGGGCCTTCTTCGATATGCTCGGGGGCGATCTTCAGATACCCGCCGACGTGATGGGTGACGAGTTCCTTGACATATTCCGGCGAGCGCACGGCCAGATCGTAACGCAGGCCGGAGCTGATGAGGATTTTCTTGATGCCGGGCAGGGCGCGCGCTTTCTTGTAGAGCGAAATCAGCGGTGCGTGAGAGGTGTTGAGGTTCTCGCAAATGCCAGGATACACGCAGGACAGCCGGCGGCAGGAGGATTCAATCTCGGGTGTCTTGCAGGCCATGCGGTACATGTTGGCCGTCGGCCCGCCGAGGTCGGAGACGACGCCGGTAAAGCCGGGCGTCTTGTCGCGGATTTGCTCGACTTCATGCAGGATGGATTCTTCCGAGCGGCTCTGGATGATGCGGCCTTCGTGTTCGGTGATGGAGCAAAAGGTGCAGCCGCCAAAGCAGCCGCGCATGATGTTCACCGAAAAACGGATCATCTCCCAAGCCGGAATGCGCGCATCGCCATACGCCGGATGCGGCGCGCGGGCGTAGGGCAGGCCAAAGACGTGGTCCATCTCGGGTGTGGTGAGCGGCAAAGGCGGCGGGTTGAGCCACAGGTCACGCAAACTCGCGCGGTCGCCATGGGCTTGCACCAACGCACGCGCGTTGCCGGGGTTGGATTCGAGATGGAAGGTGCGCGAAGCGTGGGCGTAGAGCACCGGGTTGTCTTTCACCTGCTCGAAGCTCGGCAGGCGCACGGCGGTTTGTGCACGCGCCTGCAGGCGCTGCGCAAGGCGTTCG
>JAYTIQ010000158.1:0-1751 GCA_043731705.1 Rugosibacter sp. | reverse complement strand
CAAAAGCAGTTGTTCGCACGCTGCGCACGGCAAACCGCCGACTGGGTGATGCGTGAAATGCAGTCGCCCGCCGGCGGTTATTATTCGACGCTGGACGCCGACTCCGAAGGCCATGAGGGCAAGTTCTATGTGTGGACCCCCGCTGAAGTGAAAGCGCTGCTGTCGCCCGCAGAATGGGGTGTTGCCTCGGTCTACTATGGCTTGGACAAGCGTGCCAACTTCGAGGACAAGTTCTGGAACCTGACGGCGGCACTGCCACTGGCGAGTGTTGCCAACACGCTCGCCCAAGCGGAAACCGACTGCGCGCATCTGCTGGAAGCGGCAAGGCAAAAATTGTTTGCCGCACGCAAGCTGCGCATCCACCCTGGGCGCGATGAAAAAATTCTCACCAGCTGGAACGCCTTGATGATCGAAGGCATGACGCATGCGGCGCGTGTTTTCGGCGACAAGACCTGGCTGGCATCGGCGCGCAAGGCGTTGGCGTTCATACACTCGACGATGTGGGACGAGGGCCGCGGGCGCCTGCTCGCCACCCACAAGGACGGCAAAACCCATCTCAATGCCTACCTTGACGATTACGCCTACCTGGTGAAAGCGATCATCGAGTTACTGCAGGCCGAGTTCCGTGGCGACGATCTGGCATTTGCCCGCAAGCTGGCCGATGTACTGCTTGAGCAGTTCGAAGACCGGGAGCGTGGCGGCTTCTATTTCACCAGCCACGACCATGAGCAGCTCATCCAGCGCCCCAAACCGGGTTTTGATAACGCCACGCCTTCGGGTAACGGCATTGCCGCCCTGGTACTGCAGCGGCTGGCGCATCTCACCAATGAACATCAATACGCGCTCGCTGCGGAACGCGTGTTGACTTGCTTCTTTGCCGCCATCGACGATCATCCCAGCGGGCACGGCAGCCTGCTGATGGCGCTGCAGGAATGGCTGCAGCCTACCCAACTGGTGATTCTGGCAGGACCGGCTGAGCATCTGGGGGACTGGCAGGCGCAGACAGCAGCAGAGTTTCTGCCCACCACGATATCGCTGGCGTTGGCCAATGGCATCGACGGCTTGCCGGCGGCGCTGCGGCGGTCGGCTTCTGCGCAGGTTAGCGCCTATGTGTGCCAGGGTGTCAGCTGTCTGCCGGCGATCACGGACGCGATGGAATTGAAACGCGTGCTTGGGCGCGCCGCGGGGCAATGAATGCGCCCCCATGTTCAGCAGCGACCATGAAATCCGCACATACCGCTATCCTTGGCGCTGTTGCTGCAGCGCTGCTAGCGGGCGGCTGCGACCAGGCTCCTATCGGCCTGCAGCAGAAATATGGCTGCACCAGCTGCCACGCGCTTGACCGCAAGCTGGTGGGCCCCGCTTTTCAGGAGGTTGCCGCGAAATACCGGGGCAATCAAAATGCCGAAGCGGTTCTGATGGCGAAGGTACGAGGTGGCGGTTCCGGGGTATGGGGGCCGCTGGCCATGCCGCCCAACGGATCAGTCCCCGATGAAGACCTGCAGCAAATGATCAGAACCATCCTCGCCACGCCGGCCAGTTAAGCCGACTGCAGGGCAAAGGGCCCGCGGACCTCCGGAGCAGGAACAGGCAGATGTCCCGCTGTTTTTTCCGTTTTGGGGCGCCGCCAGTCAAATTTGCCTGCATTAGCGGGGATATTGATTGACAAGGGCAAAACTCGATTCACATAATTACGGTTTGCTCCATTCGCCCACTTCAACCCCATTTTCTGGAGATTTGCATGAATCCGT
>JAYTIQ010000157.1:0-3799 GCA_043731705.1 Rugosibacter sp. | reverse complement strand
AGCACACTTCGTGCCTGCTCAGTCTGCCTTGCACTCTGTACATGAGCGGCAATACGCGCCAGCACTTCTGATGGCCGAATCGGTTTGGTAACGTAATCTGCACTACCCGCTGCAAATGCTGCAACAACATGTTCGGTCTCGGTCAGCCCAGTCATAAAAATGATCGGGATATGTTGTGTTTGAGCATCACTCTTTAACTGTCTGGCTACTTCAAAACCATCCATGCCTGGCATGATTGCATCCAGCAAAATGACGTCAGGCAAGCTCTGCCGCGCACGCTGCAAAGCGCTTTCGCCATTGGTCGCTACCAATACCGCATAACCTGCTTCGTCTAGTGCGTCATACAGCAGGGAGAGATTTTCTGGGACATCGTCCACAATCAGGACGATATCCTGGCTGGCTCGGTCAATCGGCGTCATAGTCATATTTGCGCAAAATCTCTTTCATTGGCTCAAACTGGAACCGTTCAGCCAAAACCCGCATCACGCGTACAAATTCATCGTGCACGGGATCAAGTTGCTCAATCACATCAATTTTCTCGCGTATGCCGCGCATATAGCCCAAGTCGATCATTTCCCGCAAGGTTGTCAGGTGATCTCGGCCGGGCGGCACAATAACTGCCGGCAATAACTCGGCGGCGACCGCTATCGGCGTTGCGGAATGGATCCATTCCAGTTCCAGTTGCGCGCCTATCCAATCCAATAGATCGTCCACTCGGAACGGTTTGACAATGAAATCTGTGCCGGGAATATCACATGAATTATCAACATTTTGCTCAAATGCGTTAGCCGAAAGAATACATATTCTGGCATCGCTTAATTCTTCCTCGCGAATGCGTTGAATGGTTTCCCAACCATCCATGCCGTGCATAGCTAAATCCATGAAAATCACATGCGGTTTAAAATCAAAAACCTGCTCCAGGCAAATTTGTCCACTCGCTGCCTGATTAACCTTAAACCCTCGGGGTTCAAGCATATTAACCAGCAATTGCCGGTCGACTTGTTCGTTATCTACCACCAGAATACGTCGTCGTTCACCAAGATAACCAATACGCTCCTGAGGCTCTACCTTGAACGCTTGCTCTCCATGCACGCTTGGCAAGTAGAGTCGCAGGGAAAAACAACTGCCCTTGCCCAACTCGCTTTCCAAAGTGATTTCACCACCCATCATATCCGTCAGCATGCGTGCGATGGTCAACCCAATACCGGAACCTCCAGTGGCCCCAACATAGGTGGCGCTACCGCGCGAGAATGGCTCAAAAACCGTCACCAGTTCAGACTTGGCGATTCCTGGCCCAGTATCTTCGATCGTGAAAAATGCCATCTCGCGCTGATAACGCAGCCTTAAAGTGACCCTGCCACGCACCGTGAATTTAACTGCATTGCCAATCACATTGAGCAATATCTGGCGCAATCGCTTTGCGTCTGTGCGCACTACAGCCGGCAAGGGTCCTGTAGAAGCGTCGTAGAAAAAATCCAGTCCTTTCTGGCGCGCCTGTTGTTCCACCATACCGACAAGGTGCTGGATAAATTCGTGAAAATTCAGAGGTCGCACATCCAAGGTAAACTTGCCACTCTCGATGCGGGCAATATCCAACGTGCCCTCAATGAGAGAAAGCAAATGATCCCCACTACGACGGATGACATTGACCGCCTGACGGCGATTAGGCGGGACGCTGAGATCGTCACCCAGAATTTGCGCATAACCCAAAATGCTGTTCAAGGGAGTGCGTAACTCATGGCTGATGGACATGATGTAACGACTCTTTGCCTGATTAGCCTGTTCCGCGATTTCCTTCGCCTTCTGCAACTGTTCGTCAGTCTGCCGATGTAAAGCAATCTCTCGCATCAATAAATGTGTCTGACGATTAGACTCTTCCTGGGCAACTTGACGACTCTTCTGCGTTAGCACCAGCCACCAGGCAGCGATCCCCGAGGCAAACAGCAATACGGCATAAGTCCGCATGAAAGATTGGCCCAGCAACATGGCAATATCGGCTTCAGCCCATGTTAAACGACGCAATTCGTAGTGGTAAAGCAGACCCAGCAGCAGCGCCAGTAAAGGCAGGATTCCTGCCATAAGCAAAAGATAATTCGCCAACCCTCTCTCCAGATAGGGCCATGCCATTCGCGGCAGCAACCGACGAATGAAAGCAGACCATTGCGCTGCTATGCGTGCATCTGGTTTACACAGATCATCACAGCGAGCATCCAGCGAGCAGCATAAAGAACAAATGGTGTCCTGATAGGCGGGGCAATGTGCCATATCATCACCCTCATATTCCCGTTCACAGATACAGCACCGTTGCAGCGTTCCAGTCGCTGGAGGCGTTTTGAGTTTCCGGGCCAGGTAATAACGTCCTTTGGTTGCCCATGCAATGAGCGGCGATGTGGTCAATGCTGTCACCAAGGCGATGATTGCAGAAAATGCTTCAGCCCCCGGACCAAAAACTCCAGCATAGGCTGCGATCGAGAGTACAGAGGCAATCCCCATCGCCCCAACTCCTACCGGATTAATATCGTACAAATGGGCTCGTTTAAACTCGATGCCGGCGGGTGAAAGCCCCAACGGCTTGTTGATGACCAGATCAGCCACCACCGTAGTCATCCAGGCAATGGCAATGTTGGAATACAGCCCCAGCACATCCTTGAGTGCCTGAAATACATCCATTTCCATCAGCATCAAGGCAATCAATGCATTGAACACAACCCAAACGATACGTCCTGGATGACTATGCGTGAGGCGAGAAAAAAAGTTAGACCAGGCCAGAGAGCCCGCATAGGCGTTGGTGACATTGATCTTGAGCTGTGAGATCACCACAAACAACACCGTAGCGGCAATTGCCCAACTTGAGGTTGGTAACATGTAGCCATAGGCTAACAAATACATCTGATTGGGATCCACTGCCTTGTCGATGGATATCCCGGCGCGTACTGCCAGATAAGCCAACAGCACACCACCCAGCATTTTGGCTACCCCGGGGACAATCCATCCCGGCCCCCCAATCAACAAGGCAAGCATCCAGCGCCACTTGTTTTGGGCCGTGCGCTCGGGCATAAAGCGCAAATAATCCGCTTGTTCTCCAGTCTGAGTAATCAGGGCAATCCCTACCGTCAGTGCAGCACCGAACAGATGGAAATTAAAATCGGCGCTACCCGCCCCGCTAAAATACCGCATCTCTTCCAGCACGCCGGGGTTGGCTTTAAGTACATAAAAATAAGGCAGTATCAGTAGTGCAATCCAAACTGGCTGAGTCCAGGTTTGAAAACGGCTAATGGCAGTGACGCCGTGAGTCACCAGAGGAATCACAACCAACGCACAGATGACATAACCTATACTCGGCGGAATATGGAAAGCCAGATCAAGTGCATAAGCCATGATCGCCGCTTCCAGTGCAAAGAAAATAAAAGTAAAGGAAGCATATATAAGCGACGTAATAGTGGAGCCGATATAACCAAATCCTGCGCCACGAGTCAGCAAATCCATATCCACTCCGTAGCGAGCAGAATAAAAGCAGATGGGCAGGCTGGCTGCAAATATGATCAGTCCGGTAGCGAAAATCGCCCACACCGCGTTGATGAAACCGTAGTTCATCAACAGAGTCGCGCCTACCGCTTCCAACACCAGAAAAGAAGCCGCACCAAAAGCCGTATTTGCGACTCGCATTTCCGACCAGCGACGAAAGCCCCTGGGTGTAAAACGCAAGGCATAATCTTCAATAGTTTCAGTAGCGACCCAAGTGTTGTAATCGCGGCGAACCTTGACCACACGTTGGACAGCATCCTGATCTGTCTCGGAA
>JAYTIQ010000156.1:0-4445 GCA_043731705.1 Rugosibacter sp. | reverse complement strand
TTTTACGATCATCCGCCCATGATCGGCTGGTGGCTCGCTGCGCTGCTCAAAGTCAGCGATAGCGAAGCGTGGTTGCGCCTGCCGGTGATTATTCAGCCTGCGATACTGGCACTGGGTGTTATCGCTGCCTTACGTCGCTTGACGCCTACGCTGGATGATGAACAGTGCTATAGCATCGGCACATTGGTGTTGCTGGCACCGGCGAATGTGTGGAACATTTTTATTACCACCGATACGCCGCTGATTTATTTCAGCGTGTTTTCCGGGCTGGCCTGGCTGCGTGCAGCGCGCGACGACGACAAAACCTGGTATCTGGCAGCGGGGGTGTTGTTGGCGGGTGCGGTGCTGTCGAAATATTTTGCCGCCATTCTGGGTTTTGCTTATCTCGTTGACGTGTTGCGGCGACGCACGCTACGCGCCTGGGGTGGGTTGGCGATTGCTTATGCTGCAACGCTGCCCGCGCTGGCGCTGATGGCCTGGTGGAATGCCAGTCATTGCTGGCCGAATTACATGTTCAATTTTGTCAATCGGCATACGACAGAAACCAGTTTGTCGCTAACGACGCCGCTGCTTTATGTAGTGTCACTATTGTATCTGCTCACACCACCAGCGCTGTGGCTGGCATGGCGTAATCACCGTGCCACCAACGCCGATTTTTCGATGTTGAACAGGCAAGTCAATTTAGCCACACTCGGCGTGTTGTCCTGGGTGCCCTTTACACTGTTCGCTGCGCTATCGCTAGTCAAGCAGGTTGGTTTGCACTGGTTGCTTGCGTTTGTGCCGTTTGCCTTGATATGGATTGCGCTGCGCCTGCGCGCTTCTACGCTGCGCCGTCTGTGCCTGTTCTTCATCGGCTTTGCCGTGGTTCATGTGAGCGCCATTTTTGTCATCTCGCGCCTGCCCTTGGAAACCTGGAGCAAGACGCGGATTTATGATGGCTTGATATTAACGTTTGAGCACGAGGCTATTCTCAAGGAGCTGGAGCCCTACCGCAAAGACTGGGTGCTGGCGATGGATGGTTATTCGAATGCTGTCACCCTAGGCTATAACGCGCGGCGTTATTTCATCGTCTTCGGCGAAGCCTCCAGCCACGCGCGCCATGACGATATCCTGACTGATTTTCGCACCTTGGCCGCACGCAACATTCTCGTGTTGAGAAAATCGGAACCCGATCTGGCAGAGTATCAGCCATACTTTCGGCAAGTCACGGTTGATAGTTTCATGGTGCGTGGTGCGCGCTTCTGGCGCGTCAAAGGCGAGGGCTTCAATTACCCAGCCTATCGTGATGGCGTACTGGCCAGCGTGAAGCGCAAGTACTACGCACTGCCGAGCTGGCTGCCACAAACCGCGTGCTATTTTTGTGATCGCTACTTTCCGGGGGAACGATGCCAGCGCTGAGTTGGCCAATGTTGCGCTTGTTACGGCCACATCAATGGTTGAAGAATGGTTTCGTTTTCGTCGGCCTGCTGTTTGGTCACGCCTGGCATGATCCCATTGTCTTAGGACAAGCACTGGCGGCGTTTGTGGCCTTTTGTCTGTTTTCCTCGGCGGTGTACGTAATGAACGATCTGCTCGATTGTGAGCAGGACCGGCAGCATCCGAAAAAGAAACATCGGCCGCTGGCAGCAGGTACGGTCAGCATGCCTGCGGCGATTGCACTGGCGTCAGCGTGTTTGCTCGGTGGCAGCACGCTGGCGGTACTTTATGCCGGCACCGCGCCGTGGATTTTCTTTGCTTACGTCGTGATGAATATCGCCTACAGCTTGGGGCTCAAGCACGTTGTCATTCTCGATGTCTTCATCATCGCCAGCGGCTTCATGCTGCGCATCCTGGCCGGCACGCTGGGCTTGGGCATTGCGCCCTCGCACTGGCTGTTGCTGTGCGGGTTGATGCTCACCTTGTTCCTCGGTTTCGCCAAACGGTTTGCCGAGCTGAACACTTTGCAAAAAGAAAGTGGCGGTCATCGCCGGGTGTTGGAACACTATACGGCACCGATGCTTGACCAGTTCATTGGCATCACCGCTACCGCGACCGTGATTTCCTACGCGCTCTACACCGTAAGTGCAGAAACTGCCAGCCTTCACGGCACACAACAACTAATTTTGACTGTGCCTTTCGTGCTCTACGGCATGCTGCGTTATCTGTGGCGGCTGCACAGCCAAGGCGGCGGAGGAGACGCAGCACAAGAGCTGCTGGCTGATCCGCACTTGTTGATGGCGATTGTCGGCTGGTTGTTGTTGGTGGTGGGGTTATTACGGTAGCGGCTGATTAAAACTCAGTCTCGTTTAACAAGTTATTATAGCTCACAAGGTTATTCAGTATTCCGACTCAAAGCATCACTTAAAGTTTCGTGCACATAGTTTTGACTGTAAATTTTACTAATCAAGCGGCTACAAATTGAATAGTGATTTCACCCATGCCGTCAAAGGTAGCGCGAATGTTGTCACCCGGTTTGACAGGAATCGCCTCGGTAATGGCGCCGCTCATGACAAAGCTTTGGGCGGGCAGGGTTTCGCCTTGCTCGGCAAGCAAATTGACGAGCATGGCAATGGCGATGGCCGGGTTTCCCAGTACGGCATCGGAGACACCGGCGGCTACCGGCTCACCATTTTTTTCAAGCGCTACATGGATCGCACTTAAGTCAAAAGCGTCCACGGCGTGCCGGGTAGATCCGGGCACAAACCGGGCGCTTGAGCCGTTGTCGGCAATGACGCTGGGCAGATCAAACTTGAATCCGGAAAAACGCGAATCAATGATTTCAAGGGCCGGAACCACATAATCTGTCGCCGCCAATACTTGTTCAGCCGTGCAGTCGGGGCCGTGTAACTCGGTTTTGGTGAAGAATGCGATTTCACATTCAACGCGAGGATGTACCAGGTCGTGCGTGGTAACCGTGCTGCCCGCCGCGCGCTCCGTATCCACCATGAGAAACCCGATGCTCGGGACAGACACCCCCATTTGCAGCATTTTGGCTTTGGAGGTGAGGCCGATTTTCCATCCGGCCTGGCGGCCACCCTCTGCGCATAATCGTCGCCTGAGCGCGTTTTGCACGGCATAGCCATCGGCTATAGTCATGGCAGGAAAATCATCGGTGAGTTTGGGAATAGCATACGCACCCTTTTGCGCTGCCAAAACGCGATCACGGAGCTGGTTTATTTCGTCGGGTGTGAGTGCGGGTGTAGGTGCGGATGCCATGGTTTTATCCTTTGAGTGCGTTGTCAGAGCTTGATGCAGATATTTTTCAGCTCAGTGTAAAACTCCAGCGAATGCACGCCGCCTTCGCGGCCGATGCCGGATTGCTTCATGCCGCCAAACGCCGTGCGCAAGTCGCGCAGGAACCAGGAATTGACCCAGACGATACCGGCTTCCAAGGCGCCTGCCATGCGATGCGCGCGGGAAAGATTGCTGGTCCACAGCGTGGCGGACAGTCCATAGGTGGTGTCGTTGGCCAAAGCGAGCACTTCTTCTTCGGTATCAAAGGGTGTGATATGGCAGCACGGGCCGAAAATTTCGTCACGCAAGATGCTCGCGGTTTCTGGCAAGCCGGTCCAGATGGTGGGTTGCACCCAGGCGCCCTTGGCGAACTCTGCGGGCATCGTGGGGATGCCACCGCCCGTCACGATGGTTGCGCCTTCGCTGACTGCCTTTTTGTAGTACGAGAGGACTTTGTCGCGCTGCTCCTGGGAAATCATCGGGCCCATGGCAACGCCCGCTTCAAACGGGGCCCCAATTTTCATGTTCTCTGCACCGTTTTTTAATGCAGCAACAAAGCGCTCAAAAAGCGGCCGCTCGACATACAGTCGCTCTGTGCCCAGGCACACTTGCCCGGTATTGACGAAAGAAGAGCGCAACGTGCCTTCGATGGCGGCATCGAAATCGCAATCGGCAAAAATGATGCCGGCATTTTTACCACCCATCTCTAACGATACCGGGCGTGCGCCAATCGCGGCCGCTTTGCTGATTTCAGCGCCTGTACGGGTTTCGCCGGTGAAGGTGATGGCATTTACGCCGGGGTGGGTGGTGACAAATTCGCCCGCCGACTTTGGCCCAAACCCATTGACCACGTTATAAACCCCTTTGGGAAGGCCCACGGCATTCATCACTTCGCCGAGCAAGGCTGCCGACTGAGGTGACTCTTCGGATGGCTTGACTACGACCGTATTGCCACAGGCCAAAGCGGGCGCGACTTTCCATGTCATGAGCAGCAGTGGGGCATTCCACGGACAGATGACGCCGACCACGCCCACGGGACGGCGGACGGAATAATTCAGGGCACCTTTGCCGTCGGGCGTTGCCATTTCATAAGTTTCTGTCGGCACATTCTTTACCATGTCGGCAAAAATCTTGAAGTTGGCCGCGCCACGCGGCACAAAGGCATGGCGCGCGACAGAGGCAGGCATGCCGGTATCAGCGGTTTCGGCGTCGACAAAATCATCAAAGCGCCG
>JAYTIQ010000155.1:0-27027 GCA_043731705.1 Rugosibacter sp. | reverse complement strand
TTTTTAGTTGTGCTGATCGTTAACCTGATTCCATTCATTGGCCCGTTTTTATTGCCTTTGGCATTGCCGATGTTAACGGCGCTACTTGGCAATGCGTGCCGTGCGTTGGATCATGATCAGCCCTTGACGCAAGAACTTTTGGGCGCCGGTCTGGAAGCGCAACGCACCAACCTGTTACGCTTGGGCGGGTTGCACTTGCTAGGCTCGGTGATTTTGCTGCTGGCAAGCCAGCCGCTGATGATAGAACTCAACCCTGACCAAAGCAAAGCTGCGGAACAACTCTCTGATTTGCTGAGTCATCTTGGCCTGTTTTTGCTGTTAGCCAGCCCCGTCGTGATGGCGTTCTGGTTTGCGCCGTTGCTTGCTGCGTGGCATGGCGTATCAGCAGTTAAAGCACTGTTTTTCAGTTTTGTCGCCAGTTGGCGCAACTGGCGAGCTTTTATGGTGTACGGGCTGGTGATTCTAGGTGTGGGTATTGCGCTGCCCGGTGCGGTGATTGTGATCGCCAGCTTGTTTATGCCATCATTGGCGGGGGTTCTGGCCGTGTTCGCACGGATGGCCTTGGTGTTGCTGTTAGGGCCGGTACTTGTTTCGAGTATTTATATTTCATACCGTGATGTCTTTAGCGAGGCCGGTGTAGCCAATGAATGATCCATGGGCGCTAGCCCAGTCGGATGCGCTAGCTATATCAGAAACACTAGCTACGCCAGATAAAGAGGGCGCAATAGGTGTTTTTGGCGGCACGTTTGATCCGCTGCATATTGCGCATCTGCGCTTGGCTATTGAGGCGCGCGAAACGCTCTCACTGGCACGCGTTATATTTGTGCCGGCAGGTCAGCCGCTGTTGCGTGAAGCACCACAGGCGAATCCGCAGGAGCGATTAGCCATGGCAGCGCGTGCGATTGCTGATACCTTCGGGTTTGAATTGGATGCCACCGAAGTTGTCACGCGTAGCCCCAGTTATACTGTCGCTACACTTGAGCGCCTACGTGCACAATACGGCGCAGCGCGCCCTTTGGTACTGCTCATGGGCGCAGATGCTTTCGCTCAACTCCCTGCGTGGCACCGCTGGCAAGCGTTGTTTCATTTAGCGCACATAGGTATCGCTACGCGGCCAGGACAACCGGCATTGTTATCGGCCACTCCTGATAACACGCCCACAGACGAAGCCGCAATAAGGCAACAGATACTCGGTGTTGGTGATACGGCGGATAAGGTGGATGCACGTCTTGTGGCTGAGCTGGCAGAGCGGTTTGGCCGACCGACCGATATTGCCACCGCACCTGCCGGTCGGATTGTGCCCTTTAACATTACCCCGCTAGCGATTTCAGCGACCATGATTCGCCAGCGACTGGCGCAGGGCCTGAGTGTGCGCCATTTGGTGCCTGACACCGTTCTCGACTATATTGAAACCCATTCTATTTACTGAACACGCCATGAACATTAAAAAACTGCAAAAAATCGTTATCGATGCGCTAGAAGACATGAAGGCAAAAGATATTGAAGTGCTCAACACCAGCAAGCTTACCTCACTGTTTGATTTCATGGTCATTGCCAGTGGGGATTCCAGTCGGCATGTTAAATCGCTGGCACGTAACGTGTATGACAAAGTCAAAGAAGCCGACGGCGACGTGCTCGGCATAGAAGGCGAAGAAACGGGTGAGTGGGTGTTGGTTGATTTGGCGGATATCGTGGTGCATGTGATGCAGCCGGTAATTCGTTCCCACTACAATCTTGAAGAGCTTTGGCAAGCGGTGCCCAAACGCAGCAAAAAACCTGCGGACGAGTAAGCCCTCGTGCGTTGCGTGTGAGTTATCGCGGGCTGGCAATGAACGAATATTGAGCGAACGAAAGTGAAGCTAATTGTTGCTGCGATTTCTGTGCGTCCACCCGAATGGGTGGTGGCCGGCTGGCGCGATTACGCCAAGCGCATGCCGCGTGAGCTGTCACTTGATCTGCTGGAAATCAAACCCGAACCCCGCACGACAGGCAAAAGTGCTACCGCGATGATGACTGCTGAAGCCACGCGTCTGGATGCTGCATTGCCGTTAGGCTGTCGCCGGATTGTGCTGGATGAGCAGGGTGATGCAGTTACTACGCGGCAGTTAAGCGAGCGGTTATCGCAGTGGATGTCAGGTGGGTACGATGTCGCTTTTTTGATTGGCGGCCCTGATGGTCTGGCAACACGCATCAAAGATTCAGCCCATGAAACGCTACGGCTTTCCAGCTTGACTTTGCCTCATGCGCTCGTCCGGGTTATCCTAGCCGAAGCCTTATACCGTGCAGTCAGTGTGATCAAAGGACATCCTTATCATCGTGAGTAACCACTATGCCTGATACCCGTATGTATTTAGTGTCGCGAAGTGCACGTCGCCGTGAGCTGCTGAACCAGGCCGGTATTCGTTTTGAATTAATGTTACTGCGTTCTGCCGAAAGGCAAGACGCGGAAGTGGATGAAAGCTGCTTGACGGGTGAAACGCCAGAAGCGTATGTGCAGCGTGTTGCCCGCGCCAAGGCCGTTTTTGGTGCTAACCTTTTGTTGCAGCGCCACTTGCCAAAACGGTTGTTGCTAGCAGCCGATACAACGATTGATCTGGATGGCGAGGTAATCGGCAAACCAAAAAACAGCGCGGATGCCATCGCCATTTTGCGGCGTTTATCTGGCCGCAGCCACCGCGTGTTGACCTCGGTTGTGGCGGTTATGCCCCACGATATTGAACCGCGGGTTAAATCCTGTTTGTCGGTGAGCGAAGTCACGTTCAGAGCGCTGACAGAAGATGAAATTCTGCGCTATGTGCAAACAGGCGAGTCGCTGGACAAGGCCGGTGCGTATGGCATTCAAGGCCGTGCAGCAACTTTTGTTGAATCCATTCGTGGCTCTTACACCGGTATTGTAGGTTTGCCATTATGTGAGACCGTGCTCATGCTGCGTGAATTCGGCCACGCGGTGTGAGATTCCATCTGCTGATGGTGCGCACACGTGGCTGAAGAGTTTTTAATCAATTTCACGCCGGAAGAAACGCGCGTTGCCTCATTACAGCAAGGCGTCGTTCAGGAATTACACATCGAACGCAACAACTGTTGCGGTGTGGTCGGTAACATATACCTTGGCCGCGTCGTACGCGTTTTGCCTGGCATGCAATCGGCATTTGTCGATATTGGTCTGGAGCGCTCGGCTTTTTTGCATGCCGGTGACATATGGGAAGAGCGAGTGACCAATGGCACCGAACAGCGCCCCATTGAACAGGTGCTAAGCGCAGGACAATCGCTGCGTGTTCAGGTACAAAAAGAGCCTATTGGCACCAAAGGCGCCCGCTTAACGACGCAGATTTCGATTGCGGGCAGGTTACTGGTTTACCTGCCGCAAGACGATCATGTGGGGATTTCCCAGCGGATTGTTGACGAAGAAGCACGCGAAAAATTGCGTGGCCGTATTCAGGCATTACTCTCACCAGAAGATCGTGGCGGATTTATTTTACGCACCGTTGCCTGTGAGGCGAGTGATGAGGAGCTGGCGGCTGACATTGTTTATTTGCGGCGCATCTGGCAGGAAATAAAGCAGCGTAGCGTGGGGATGTTTCCGCCGGTGCTGCTGCATCATGATCTCACCTTGGCGCAACGCGTGCTGCGAGATTTTGTCACAGAAGAAACCACGGCCGTGCTGATCGATTCGCGTGAAAACTTCCAAAAGCTGAAAATTTTTGCGCAAGAATATGTGCCGCAAGTCAGTGATCGTTTGGTGCACTACACGGGCGACCGCCCGTTGTTTGAATTGCATGGCATCGAGGATGAAATACAAAAAGCGCTCGCGCGACGTGTTGATCTGAAATCGGGTGGCTATTTGATTTTTGATCAGACCGAAGCCATGACTACCATTGATGTGAATACCGGTGGATTTGTCGGCGCGCGTAATTTTAATGACACGATTTTCAAGACAAATCTTGAAGCCGCATTATCGGTAGCACATCAGCTACGCCTGCGTAACCTGGGTGGCATCATCATCGTCGATTTTATTGACATGGACGATGAACAACATCAAGCGGCAGTTCTCGCCGAATTCAAAAAAGCCCTGGCATCTGATCGCACGCGCGTAACTCTCTCGGAGTTTACCCAGCTGGGGTTGATCGAAATGACACGCAAACGCACGCGTGAAAGCCTGGCGCAGATTCTTTGCGAGCCTTGCCCGGTATGTAGCGGGCGTGGCGAAATTAAAACTGCACAAACCGTTTGCTATGAAATTTTGCGCGAGCTACTGCGCGAAGCCCGCCAGTTTGCTGCACGTGAACTACGCGTAATCGCTGCGCCAGTGGTGATCGATAAGTTTCTGGAAGAAGAGGCGCAAGCGTTAACCATGCTGTCCGATTTCATTGGCCGCCCTGTGTCACTGCATGCTGAAAGCGGTTATACGCAAGAGCAGTTCGACATTGTGTTGATGTAAGGATAAAATCTGCGCTTGGCTTTTAGGCCAGTTCTAAAGTCGAGGTTCAGGAAAAGTTTCAAAAAATGCGGGCGTCGTATAACGGCATTACTCCAGCTTCCCAAGCTGATAACGAGGGTTCGACTCCCTTCGCCCGCTCCAATTAAATAGGCCTTTGCGCCGGTCGCCGCACACGCCACACGAGTGCTGCTGCCGCGATGAGTGGTAGCGCCAGCAGTGCAAAGTAACTGCCCATTGACCAGCCTAGACTAATCAGCACACCACCTGCGTAAGGGCCGAAGATGGCGCCAAACCGCCCTGCACCAATCGCCAGGCCAATGCCGCTAGCGCGGGTTGCGTCGGGATACAGCCGGGCGGCCAGGGAATACAAACCGATCAAGCCGCCCAGCGAAAAAAAGCCGGCCAAGAAGGTGAGGCCAAATAACAGACTGGCCACTTTGGGTAGCAGGCCTAGCGCTATGATAAGGACGCCACCCAAAATAAAATAGCTGCTCATCATGCGATAGATTGACCAGTGTGCAGACAGATAGCCGAGGCTGAGCATGCCGATGCCGCCGCCGAGGTTTAGCAGCATCCCGGCACGAATGGCTTGTTCATGTGGCAGCCCCGCTTCAATTAAAACGGTGGGCGTCCAATTGAGCAGAAAATACAAAGTGAGATTGCCTAGAAAAAAGCAGGCCCATAACGCCAGCCCAGGTGCGAGCCATTGACCACGCAGTACATCCTTGAGGCGCGTGATGCTGGCAGGAGTCGGTTGTGTTTGCGCAGCGTTCAGATCAACTCCTAGGCGAGAGGCAATTTTTTGGGCGGTTGCATTTGCCTTATGCGTTGTGAGCTGATTTTTTTGCATTAAATAGTGCAACGACTCAGGCAGGCCGAACAAGAGCACGGGCAACATCGCCAGGGTAAACAAGCCGCCGATCAAAAAAAGCGATGGCCAGCCGCTTGCGGGAATAATTTGGCTGGCCAGCCAGCCACCTGCAATGCCGCCAATCGGGTAGCCCACATGCATAAAACTAATGGCCAGGTTTTTGCGACGGTCTGGCGTGTATTCTGCAACCAGTGTATTCAGGCTGGGAAGCAAAGCGCCGATAGCGATGCCGGTAAGGCCTCGCAACAACATCAATTGACCAACGCTCGCGGCATAAGCTGTTGCCAGCATGCTTGCGCCAAGCATGGTTACCGCGAGCAGAATCATCCGCCGCCGACCGACGTGGTCTGCTGCGGGGCCCAGGATTAGCGAGCCGATCATCATGCCAAGCAGGCCACTGCTGAACACAATGCCGAGTGTTTGCGGGGCGAGCTGCCAGGCTTTGGCAATCGCTGGCGCGGTAAATGAAATGGCCAGCAAGTCAAAGCCATCAAGCATATTCACTAGCCAGCATAGTGCTATTACTCGCCATTGGAGTGGCGTCATGGGTTTTGCATCCAGCTGCGCTTGCAGCGATTGTGATTGGTCAGCCATGGGTTAAGGGCTTATCTGGATGCAAGGAGCGGTGAGTTTAATGCCAATTGATACCGGCATTTTCCGGCACGACGCCAAGCGCTTTCATCAGCGGCAAAAAGTTCAGTTCATCCCATTCTTCTGCATTCAGGCCATCCTTGATGCGCATGATGTGGATAAAGGAAATTTCAATAATCTTGTTGGTCGGGGGCGCGCCGTTGAATTCGCCAATATGCTGAAAGCTTAAACGACCACGGCTCACGACTTTGTCACCTTCGGCGATCTGATCTTCGAAAACGCGCTTGACGATGGGCAGTGATTTCTGGATACGCTTGTTCACTTCCATGTGCGTTTTGACATTCAGCGGCTCGCGTGCCATCGGCAGGTGGAACAGATGTTCCGGGTGCAGTAGCGCTTCCATTTCGTCGAAGCGTTTGGCGTCCATGGCGGCAAAGAATTTGCGCACGAACTGTTTGTTTTCTTCAAGTTTATTTTGTCCCGACATGATGATATTTCTCCTCTTATAGTGATTGAGATGATGCGCTTTTAAGCGGGTTACCTTATTGATGACGCAAAAGATCTTCTGCTGTATTGATATTGCTGAAAGCTCCATTGACTTCATCGGCTTCATCAAAAATAACGGTACATACATTGAGCATGTTATGCCAGAGTTCGACCTTGCGTCCGCCCGTAGCAAGGTAGTCTGTCAACTGCGGCAGCAATGCGCGTCGGGCAAGACAAAACACCGGCTGGATGCGTGTCGCCGTGCGCGCTACCGCAAGATCGGCAGCGCTTTTTTGCAGCGCATTAAAAAGGCGTGCCACCAGATCGGCTGGCAGCCAAGGCGAGTCGCACGGCACGGTGGCGACTAACGGTGTGGTGGCATGCGTCAATGCCATTTGGATTCCTGCCAGAGGACCGGCGTAATCGGGTATTTCATCAGGGAAGACAGGATAGCCAAACTCGGCATATCGCTCGAGGTTGCGATTTGCGTTGATCAGCAAGTGCGTTACTTGCGGCGCAAGCCGATCGATAACCCATTGCACCATTGGGCGTCCATGTAAATCTTGCAGGCCTTTATCCACGCCACCCATGCGCCTGCCCCGGCCACCGGCCAGAATCACGCCGGTGATGGGTTCAGTGTTTAACACCGGGTGATTTTGCTAAATAGACCGCAGTGAGTATCAGCTGAGCTGGCTCACATCGCGCACGGCACCCGTATCCGCCGAGGTGGTCAGTGCAGCATAGGCTTTGAGTGCAGTAGAGACTTCGCGTTGCCGATTGGCCGGTTTCCATGCCGCTGCACCGCGTGCTTCCATGGCTTGTCGCCGTGCTGCCAGCGCCGACTTTTCAATGACCAAATTGATGCTGCGGTTGGGGATGTCAATTTCGATAATGTCGCCTTCTTCAACCAGGCCAATGGCGCCACCCGATGCGGCTTCCGGCGAGGCATGGCCGATGGATAAGCCGGACGTGCCGCCGGAAAAGCGGCCATCGGTAAGCAGTGCGCACATTTTGCCCAGGTCTTTGGATTTCAAATAGCTGGTGGGGTAAAGCATTTCCTGCATGCCGGGCCCGCCTTTGGGCCCCTCATACACAATGACCACAATATCACCTGCGACGATCTGGTCTGCCAGAATTTTTTCCACGGCCTCGTCTTGCGATTCGCAACGCCGCACGCGGCCGGTGAATTTGAGGATGGACTCATCTACGCCTGCTGTTTTAACAATACAGCCTTTTTCGGCAATGTTGCCATACAGCACGGCCAAACCGCCATCTTGCGAATAGGCGTGCGCCTTGTCGCGAATACAGCCTTCTGCGCGGTCAATATCCAGATCGGGATAACGCCGGTCTTGCGAAAACGCGGTTTGGGTTGGAATGCCGCCGGGTGCTGCGCGATAAAAATCTTGCGTGGCGATATCTTGCGAGCGCATGACATCCCACTGATCAAGCGCTGCGCCCAAGGTGGGGGAATGTACCGTGGGCAGGTCGCGATGAATCAGCCCGGCGCGATCCAGTTCGCCCAACATCGCCATGATGCCGCCTGCGCGATGCACATCTTCCATGTGGTATTTCTGCGTGGCGGGTGCCACTTTGGCCAGGCAGGGCACATGGCGCGAGAGACGATCGATGTCCTGCATCGTGAAGTTAGTGCCCGCTTCGTGTGCGGCCGCCAACAGGTGAAGAACAGTGTTGGTTGAGCCACCCATGCTGATGTCCAGCGTCATGGCATTTTCAAATGCTTTGAACGAGGCGACATTGCGTGGCAAAACGCTGGCGTCATCCTCTTCATACCAGCGTTTGCACAGATCAACCACCAGACGCCCGGCGCGCAGGAAAAGCTGTTTGCGGTCGGCATGCGTGGCCAGTAGCGAACCATTGCCGGGGAGTGACAAGCCCAGCGCTTCAGTCAGGCAGTTCATCGAATTGGCTGTGAACATGCCAGAGCACGAGCCGCAAGTGGGGCAAGCGGAACGCTCCATATCTGCCACATCGGCATCGCTGTTTTTCGAGTCGCCCGCTTCGATCATGGCGTCAATCAAATCCACCTTGCGGAACTTGCCGTGCCACTGCACCTTGCCCGCTTCCATCGGTCCGCCGGAAACAAAAACCGTGGGAACATTGATACGCAGGGATGCCATCAGCATGCCCGGTGTAATTTTGTCGCAGTTGGAAATGCACACCATCGCGTCCGCACAATGCGCATTCACCATGTATTCCACCGAATCGGCAATCAGCTCGCGGCTCGGCAGCGAATACAGCATGCCCCCGTGGCCCATGGCAATGCCGTCATCCACCGCGATGGTGTTGAATTCCTTGGCCACACCACCTGCCGCTTCGATCTCGCGGGCAACCATTTGTCCCAGATCTTTTAGATGCACATGGCCGGGCACGAATTGAGTGAAAGAATTCACCACGGCGATAATGGGTTTGTCAAAGTCGCCATCCTTCATGCCGGTAGCACGCCACAGGGCGCGGGCACCGGCCATATTGCGGCCGTGGGTGGATGTACGTGAGCGATAAGCTGGCATGATGATCTCCTAAAGGACGTGGCACGGCAGAGCGTCGCGCGCAGTTGTGTCTTTGTGTGTCTTAGAATGAGAATTCTAGCGCAAGCCTACCCAACCCGACTACTCATTCGCCCATGTTGATCCATCCCCAGTTTGATCCCATCGCTTTTCACCTTGGCCCGCTGGCTGTGCGCTGGTATGGCTTGATGTATCTCGCCGGTTTCATGGCTTTCCTGTGGCTGGGCAAGTGGCGTGCGCGGGTACAGCCTTGGCATGGCATGACCGCAACTGATCTTGATGATCTGCTGTTTTATGGTGTGCTCGGCGTGATCCTTGGCGGACGATTGGGCCAGGTGATTTTTTATGATCCCGGCTATTATCTGGCGCATCCGCTGGACATTCTCGCGGTGTGGAAAGGTGGCATGAGTTTTCACGGGGGATTTTTAGGCGTGCTGGTGGCTATGTTTGTGTGGGGACGAAAGCACGGCAAGACTTTTTTTCAGGTGACTGACTTTATTGCGCCGCTTGTACCGCTGGGCTTGATGGCCGGGCGAATCGGCAACTTCATCAACGGCGAACTGTGGGGACGCGTAGCCGATGCCACGCTGCCCTGGGCGATGGTGTTCCCGCAGGTGGATAACTTGCCGCGTCATCCGTCACCGCTGTATCAAGCCGCAGGCGAGGGCTTGCTGCTATTTATCGTGTTATGGATTTTTTCAGCGCGGCAACGAGAAATGGGGCGCGTGTCGGGATTTTTTCTTATTGGTTACGGTGTGCTGCGTGCTACGGCGGAATTTTTTCGTGAGCCGGATGCGGGCATTTTCGGGTTGTCTTACACCATCAGCATGGGGCAGTGGCTCAGCCTGCCGATGATTGCGGTGGGTTTGTGGTTGTGTCTGCGGAAAGTGCCCGGACGCGCTAAGGAATAAGTTAATAAGTCGGTGCTGGTGACACGGCGATAGGGAAGCGGATGTGCATGTTTGCTTCCATTAGAACGAAAACAATAGCTATGTGAGGAGAATATGCTGAACAACAACCCGGATCCGCAAGCCATCCTCTTGCGTGAAGATGCACAGGGTATCGCCACACTGACCTTGAACCGGCCCGCGCAATTCAATGCCTTGTCAAAAGATTTGCTCACCGCGTTGCAAACTGAACTTGCGGCGATTGCCACTGATAAAGCGGTCCGCGTTGTGGTGATCACGGGCGCGGGCAAGGCATTTTGCGTCGGGCATGATCTTAAAGAAATGCGCGCCCAGCACACCAAAAAATACATGCAGGATTTATTTGGACAATGCGGCGAGGTCATGCTGGCCATTACGCAGATGCCACAACCGGTGATTGCGCGGGTACAGGGCGTGGCGACGGCCGCAGGATGCCAGCTGGTGGCAACGTGCGATCTTGCCATTGCGGCCGAGCAGGCGCGCTTTGCGGTGTCTGGTATCAATGTGGGTTTGTTTTGTTCAACGCCTGCGGTGCCGTTGAGCCGAGCCATGGCGCGCAAAGAGGCGATGGAAATGCTGCTCACCGGTGAATTCATCGATGCTGCAGAGGCTGCCCGGCGTGGCTTGATCAATCGTGCGGTACCGGCGGAAAGTCTGGATAGCGAAGTGCAACGACTGGTTGATTCGATATGCGCCAAATCACCCGTGGCGATTGCCATGGGCAAGCAGTTGTTTTATCAACAACTCGACACAGGGCTGGAAGCGGCCTATCAGTTGGCTGCCGAGACCATGGCATGCAACATGATGACGGAGGATGCAGCAGAAGGCATTGACGCCTTCATGCAAAAGCGCACACCGACATGGAAGGACGCTTGATCCAATGGGTAAAGACCGGTCAGGTAAAGGGGCTGAATTGTTGCTACTGTCGCTCGATACAGTGTTAACACAATGGCTTGAAAGCAACAGTAAAAAGGGCTAGAGATGATCGCGTGATCATCTCTAGCCCGATCTTTGCGGTGTATTACGACGCGCGCTTTGGCCTTGGCGTCAGAATCGAGCCACTATCTCAGCGATCGTTCTCGATTTTGAGGTCACTCCAAACCGATTTTACGCCTTCAGTATTACGTGCCGTTGAAATCGCGGCATCTATCTCTGCTTGCGAATTGGCCGTGCCGGTCAACCATACAACACCATCCTTGTCGGTGTCGACGCGGATATGCTTCATGCTGCCCGGATGATCTGCAGCGAGCTTGGCCTTGATTTTGGTGGTAATTACCGAGTCTTTAACCCATGTCATGGGGTGTGCGCGGTCTGCATGTCGTTCCATGGTATCGGCAGCAATGGCCGCAACAGGGGCCAGTAAAGTACTGATGACGAAACAGGTAGTCGCGAGTTTGATTTTCATGGTCTATCCTTTTTATTGAGGGAAGTAGGAGTCATAGATTGTCCAACTATTTTCAGAAAAGAACTGTTCGCTGGCGCACATAGAGAAAAACAAGAAAATGGGGGTCCGAGGTGACTCGATATGCCCTATACCCCGCCGCGCGGGCCACGATTTATTTTGCTGTGTACGCCAACGAACAGAGCGCGTATGGCGATGCGACCACAATGCCTGTTCGGGTTGAGTTGTATTTCTTCGCAAGTCATCCCGAAGTCGTAGCAAGCGGACGATCCAGCAGGTGTTGTCCGATGGCACGATTCACGCGAACCGATCCAGTCGGGGTTTGGGTCAAAAACATCAGGGGATAACTATCATGCTTTATACCATTGCAGTTGTACTTATTATTTTGTGGCTTCTTGGTTTGGTCACGTCCTACACGCTTGGCGGATTCATTCATATCCTTTTGATTATCGCCATTGTGGTGATTCTGTTACGAGTCATCAGCGGGCGACGCCCTTTGTAATTTTTGGCCGACGCGAGGCGTATGTTCGATATTTGAGCAAACGCACGGGTATCCGTATCGATGGAAGTCATCCAGCCGCCTGAAGTGGTATCTCTCACAGATCACCATGCACCGCCAACTGAGCGCCGCATGGCGCTTGTGATATTGGCTACGATCGGCGTGGTCTTCGCGTTGGAGTGGGCGCAGAGTTTTGTCATCTCTCTTCTGCTCGGCGTGCTCTTTGCTTATACCTTGAATCCGCTGGTCGTACGGCTTGAGCGTATGAAGATTCCACGTGTCCTGGGAACCAGCATAGTCATGGTGGGCGTCGTGTGCGCACTCGTTCTGGGCGCTTGTGCGTTGCGTGGGCAAATAGAAACACTACTCGATCAATTGCCCGCAGCCGCAGACAAGTTGTCGGCGGGTCTTGCCAGCATGCGCAAAGGCCAGGTCAGTGCCATGCAAAAAATGCAAATCGCTGCGAACCAGATCGAGAAAGCGACCAATGGAGCGCCGATCTCGAAACAGTCGACAACGCGCGTCGTCATTGATCAACCGGGATTCAAGCTTGGCCCCTTCCTTTGGGAGAATTCGGTGAAAGCTGCAGTGCTGATCGGACAGGCAGTCATGGTGCTTTTCCTGACATTCTTTCTTTTACTCTCTGGTGACACTTACAAGAGAAAACTGGTACGGATCACAGGGCCTTCGTTGTCGAAAAAAAAGATCACGGTACGGATTCTTGATGAAATCAATGAATCCATCCAGCGGTATATGTTCATGCTGTTGGCGACCAACGTACTGGTAGGTTTGCTCACCTGGATTGCTTTGCGCTGGATCGGTGTGGAGAGCGCGGGTGTCTGGGCTGTCGCCGCAGGCTTGCTCCATGTTATTCCATATTTCGGACCAACCGTTACCGCCGCTGGGATTGGCATGGCTGCCTTTATGCAGTTCGGCAATTTATCGATGGCGTTGCTGGCGGCCGGAGCTTCGCTGATGATCGCGATAATCATCGGCTACTTTGTTACCACCTGGATGACAGGCAGGATCGCCAAGATGAACACCGCTGCGGTGTTTGTATCCCTGCTGTTTGGGGCATGGCTGTGGGGCATCTGGGGCATGTTGTTGAGCATCCCGATTATTGTCATCGTCAAAGTGGTCGCTCAACATGTAGAGCAACTTGAGTCAGTGGCTGAGTTGTTAGGGGGCTAGGTGGTTTCTTGCTCAATGCGACATACAGCGTTGAGATTTGATTTCCTGGAA
Organism: Rugosibacter sp.; assembly: GCA_043731705.1. Lineage (GTDB taxonomy): Bacteria > Pseudomonadota > Gammaproteobacteria > Burkholderiales > Rhodocyclaceae > Rugosibacter. The sequence goes on along the minus strand of JAYTIQ010000155.1, from coordinate 14,047 downwards.
AGGGGCCCTTGAATTGAACGCTGGCACAAAGCTCACCGAATTTTTTCAACAGCTGAAGACGCGGCTTCGCGAAAGCGGCTTGCCACGAAATAGTCACCTGAACGAAGAACCACCGCTCCGGTCCGAGTTGTTCAGCGCCGATCAGATGGAGCAGCATGGCAGGGCGCTTGCGGCCTTGCACAAGCTGGCGCCCGGACACGCGCCGGACCAGCTTTTGGCGCGTTTGGCAGCAAACGAAAACGTGCTGGTTGGCGTGTGCAGCCTGTTGAAAGCAGCAGTCACTGCGCAGCGCCGGATCACGCCAGCCGGAGAATGGTTGCTCGACAACTTTTATCTCATCGAAGAACAGATACGCACGGCCAAGAGGCACTTGCCAAAAGGTTACAGTCGGGAACTCCCTCGCTTGATGCAGAGGCCGTCGGCGGGATACCCGCGCGTCTATGACATAGCGCTGGAGATCATTGCGCATGGCGACGGCCGTGTGGACGCGGAAGCTCTCAGTCGCTTCATGGCAGCCTATCAGACTGTCACAGCGCTTAATCTTGGTGAGTTATGGGCGATCCCCATCATGCTGCGGTTGGCAGTCATTGAGAATCTCCGTCGCGTTGCCGTATGGATCGCTGCTGGTCTGGCCGAGCGAGATATGGCGGATTCCTGGGCGGACCAAATGACCGAGACCGCCGAAAAGGATCCGAAGAGCCTTATTCTGGTGATCGCAGACATGGCGAGGTCGAGCCCGCCCATGGCAGGCTCGTTTGTCGCGGAACTCGCGCGTCGTTTGCAGGGACAGGGTCCTGCTCTGGCTTTGCCGCTAACCTGGATCGAACAACGATTGTCTGAATCGGGCCTGAAGATCGAACAGTTAGTGCAGTCAGAAAACCAGCAGCAGGCGACCGACCAAGTCTCTATCAGCAATAGTATCGGCAGTCTCCGGTTCCTGGGCGCGATGAACTGGCGTGAGTTTGTCGAGACCATGAGCGTCGTCGAGCAGAAGCTTAAGGAGGATCCAGGCGGGGTCTACGGCCAGATGGATTTCGCTACGCGTGACCGCTACCGGCACGTCGTGGAAAGGATAGCGAAATGTGGTCCGCTGACAGAAAGAGAGGTGGCGCGCAAGGCGGTCCAACTAGCGCACGAGGCGGCCTTGATTCAAGGCAGCGGCGATCGGGCGGCACACGTGGGCTTCTACCTGATCGGTAGCGGCTTAGGCGAACTTGAACGAACGGCGCAGGTGCGCTTTTCGATACTGGAGATTGTGCGCAGAGCGGGTGGGCGATTTCTATTGCTTCTATATGCGGGCGCCATCGCGCTGATTGCTGTGATCGTAAGCGGCGGTCTGGTGACGACGGCTTATGCCGACGGCGTGCCAGATTGGATGCTCGCGCTGGTCGGCAGTGCCTCCCTGCTGGCCGCTAGCCAGTTGGCGGTGGGGTTGGTGAACTGGCTGGCAACCCTGCTGGTGACACCCCATTCGCTGCCAAAAATGGATTTCTCTGCAGGAATCCCAACACAATGGCGCACGCTGGTAGTGGTCCCGACCATGCTCACTGGTGCTCAGAACATCGAGGATCTGGTCGAGGCGCTGGAAGTCAGGTTTCTGGCGAATCGCGATGAGAGTCTGCACTTTGGGCTATTGACCGATTTTCTGGATGCGCACGAGGAATCACTGCCCGAGGACGAGCCGCTGCTGCGACTAGTCAAAACACGGATTGACGAGCTGAACGGCAAGTACCGCAGCGAGGATGGGCAAGCCGGAAATGACAAGTTCTTCCTCTTCCATCGTCCGCGCCGTTGGAACCCGCAGGAAAAGATATGGATGGGTTATGAACGCAAGCGTGGCAAGCTGGCAGACTTGAACGCGCTGCTACGCGGCGACGGGCACGATGGTGCCAACAATGGCGCTAAAGATGCTTTTTCGCTTATCGTTGGCGACACTGCCATTCTATCCAATGTGAAGTACGTTATTACCCTGGATACGGATACGCGGCTACCGCGCGATGCGGCACGGCAGTTCGTCGGCGCCATGGCGCACCCGCTGAATCGTCCTTGGTACGACGAAGCGAAGCGGCGTGTCATCGAGGGTTATAGCATCCTGCAGCCGCGCGTGGCGGTGAGCCTGCCGGGAACGAACCGCTCGCGGTATGCACGCCTGTATGGTGGGGAGTCGGGCATCGATCCCTATACACGTGCCGTCTCGGATGTCTATCAGGATGTGTTCGGTGAAGGCTCGTTCATCGGCAAGGGAATCTACGACGTTGATGCCTTCGAGCAGGCGCTGAACGGATGTTTTCCCGACAATCGCATCCTCAGTCACGATCTTCTGGAGGGGTGCTACGCGCGGGCGGGACTATTGAGCGATGTGCAGTTGTACGAGGATTACCCTGCGCGCTACAGTGCAGATGTGAGTCGACGCTATCGCTGGATTCGTGGCGATTGGCAGCTTGCGGGGTGGCTGCGTCGGCGCGTACCTAGCAGCTACAAAGGCAAGGATGCCGGGATTGGTAACATTCGTCAGAAGAATCCGCTTTCATTACTGTCGCAATGGAAGCTGTTTGACAACCTGCGGCGCAGCCTCGTTTCCACAGCATTGACATTACTGTTGCTCCTGGGATGGACAGTCTTGCCATCGCCCCGGTTGTGGACTTTGTTGGTGATTGGCATTCTGCTGTTTCCTTCCTTGTGTACCTTGATTCTTGACATGTTCCACAAGCCGGGCGAGGTGCTGCTTCAGCAACACCTCGTCGCCGTGGGACGCTCGGTATCTTCCCGCGTTATGCAGTTGGCGTTTGAGCTGGCCTGCCTCCCATATGAGGCGTTTTTCAGTCTGGATGCCATCGCGCGTACGACCTGGCGAATGCGAGTCACGCGCAGACAACTGCTCGAATGGAATCCATCGAGCGAAGTGGATCACGAGTCGATCCGGCGCGGCCGCAACAGCCTCGTCATTTCTTTCCGGTCGATGTGGGTCGCTCCTGCTATCGCCGCTACGGTGGCGATCTATCTGGCGACAGTAAATTTGGTGGTGCTGGCGGTGGCGGGACCGATACTGCTCTTGTGGTTTGCCTCACCCGCCATCGCTTGGTGGATCAGCCGCCCACTCGCTCGCCGCAAGGCGATCCTGACGGTCGAGCAGACGCTCTTCCTGCGCACGCTTGCGCGCCGTACCTGGGCCTTCTTCGACACTTTCGTTGGCCCGGAAGATCATTGGTTACCGCCCGACAACTTTCAGGAGTATCGTGTTGCCGCAGTCGCGCATCGTACATCGCCGACCAACATGGGGCTGGCGCTTCTGGCGAATCTGTCCGCGTATGACTTTGGCTACATCCCGGCCGGACAGCTCATCGAGCGTACGGCGAACACCCTATGCACGATGGGCGGGCTGGAACGGCATCGAGGACACTTCTACAATTGGTACGACACGCAGACTCGGCAGCCGCTGCCACCGCTATACATCTCGACGGTGGACAGCGGCAACCTCGCTGGCCATTTGTTGACCTTGCGTCCGGGTCTGCTCGCGCTTGTCGATGATCTGATTGTGGGTGGGCGATTGTTCGAGGGCTTGAGTGACACACTGAAGCTGCTAGCGGATACCGCAGACGCAGTTTCCCCGACGCCGATAAGTGAGTTTCAGAACACCCTCGAGTCGATTTGTGATGCCCGGCCGGCCACCCTTGTCGCGGCGCGGTCCTGCCTCGATCGCCTGGCTTCAGGTGCCGCTGACCTGATCACACACGTCGCCGGAAGTACTGGAGACGCCGTCGAGAACGAGGCGACGGGCTGGGCGCAGGCGCTAGTCTGGCAATGCCGCAATGTCCTTGACGAATTGAGTTTCCTCGTCCCGTGGGTCGAGTTGCAGAATCCGCCCGCCGGGTTTGACGAGTTCCCCGGCAGTGCCGGGATTCCTACGCTGCGCGAACTGGCAGGGCTTGATGCGGAGCTTTCGCCGGCCATTGCGCGTCGCCTTGATGGCACCGCCGCGCCCGAAGAGCGCGCCTGGCTGACCGAACTCGGGCAGCTCATCACTCAGGGCAGCCGCCGCGCTGCGCAACGGATTGCGGAAATCGAGCGCCTCGTCCGACAATCGGGCGAAATGTCGGACGTGGAGTACGAGTTTTTGTACGACAGGGCATGCCATCTGTTGGCGATTGGGTACGACGTCGGCGAGCGTCGGCTCGATGCGGGTTACTATGATCTGCTGGCCTCCGAGGCAAGGCTGTGCAGTTTTGTGGCGATTGCGCAGGGAAAGCTGCCGCAGGAAAGCTGGTTTGCAATGGGACGCCTGCTCACCGGCACCGGCGGCGAACCGGTTCTCTTGTCGTGGAGCGGTTCGATGTTCGAGTACCTGATGCCGCTCCTGGTGATGCCGACCTACGAGAACACATTGCTCGACCAGACTTACAAGGCGGCAGTGGTCAAGCAGATCGAATACGGGCGGCAGCGCGGCATCCCCTGGGGCATGTCGGAATCCGGGTACAACACGGTTGACGTGCAGCTCAATTACCAGTACCGCGCGTTTGGTGTGCCCGGACTGGGACTCAAGCGCGGACTGGCCGAGGATCTGGTCATTGCGCCGTATGCCTCGATGCTCGCTCTCATGGTAGAACCTGAGGAGGCATGCCTGAATCTGCAGCGATTCGCCACCGAGGGATTCATCGGGAAATTCGGCTGCTTTGAAGCTATCGACTACACGCTGTCACGGCAACGACGCGGGGAATCGAATGCAGTGGTCCGCTCCTATATGGCCCATCACCAAGGCATGAGCCTGCTTGCTTTAGCCTACCTGATTCTCGATCGGCCCATGCAGCGGCGTTTCGAGTCGGAGCCACTGTTCCAGGCAATCCTTCTGCTCCTCCAGGAGCGCATCCCCAAGGTCATGACATTGTTTTCGCACACGGCTCAGCTCTCTGATGTGCACGCGGCGTTGGCTGCGCCGGAGGCAACGATCCGCGTTTTCAGCAGTCCCGACACGCCGACACCCCAGGTACAGTTGTTATCGAATGGCCGCTACCATGTGATGGTTACCAACGCCGGAGGCGGCTACAGCCGCTGGAAGGATCTCGCCGTCACCCGCTGGCGTGAAGATGGTACCCGTGACAACTGGGGTTCGTTCTGCTACATCCGTGATGTGGATAGCGGAGAGTTGTGGTCAACGGCCTATCAGCCGACGCTCAAGCGTCCGGCAAGTTACGAGGCGATTTTCTCGGAGGGACGGGCAGAGTTTCGGCGTCGCGATACGGTGGGTGATGGCCATCTTGATACCTATACCGAGATCGTTGTTTCGCCGGAGGACGACATCGAGTTGCGCCGTGTGCGCATCACCAACCACTCGCGTACCCGTAAAGTGATCGAGGTTACGAGTTACGCGGAAGTGGTGATCGCACCGCCAGCCGCAGACGCGCTTCACCCGGCCTTTAGCAACCTCTTCATACAAACCGAGATCATGCGTGAACGGCGCGCGATCCTGTGTACCCGACGCCCGCGCTCTATCGACGAACCGGCGCCGTGGATGTTTCACCTGATCGCGGTGCACGGCGCCCGCATCGGCGTGGTCTCTTACGAGACAGACCGCATGCGTTTTATCGGCCGCGGCAACACCGTCGCCACTCCCCATGCGCTAAAGGAGTCTGCGGCGCTCTTCGGCAGCGAGGGCTCGGTGCTGGATCCGATCGTCGCGATCCGTTGCCCGATAACATTGGAGCCGGATGAGACAGTAACGATTGATCTAGTGTTCGGCGTTGGCGAAACCCGCGATGCGGCCTTGAGCCTGATCGAGAAGTACCATGACAGGCGTCTGGCTGATCGTGTCTTCGATCTGACGTGGACGCACAGCCAGGTGGTGTTGCGCCAGATCAATGCCACCGAGGCCGATGCACAATTGTACGGGCGGATGGCGAGCTCTATCATTTACGCCCATTCCTCGTTGCGCGCCGATGCGGCTGTCCTCACTCAGAACCGCCGCAGGCAATCCGGCCTGTGGGGCTATGCCGTTTCCGGCGATCTGCCGATCGTGCTGCTACAGATAACAGACTCGGCCAACATCGAATTGGTACGCCAGCTCATTCAAGCCCATGCTTACTGGCGCCTGAAGGGCCTGGTAGTGGATCTGGTAATCTGGAACGAAGACCGGGGCGGCTATCGGCAACTGCTTCAGGAGCAGATCATGGGGCTGATCGCCGCAGGCATCGAAGCCCACGTGGTGGATCGGCCGGGTGGCATCTTCGTGCGGTCGGCGGAGCATATCTCCCTTGAGGATCGTGTCCTGTTCCAGTCGGTCGCCCGCGTCATCGTTACGGATGGTCGTGGCACGCTGGCGGAGCAACTCAATCGTCGTATTGCGATAGACAAGCAAACGCCGCAGTTCGCACCGACGCGACCGCTGCGTCCTGATTCGGCAGCCGATGCCACGCTACCATCACGTGAACTGACTTTCTTCAACGGACTGGGTGGGTTCACCCCCGATGGGCGCGAGTACGTCATTACGACGGCGTCCGGTCAGATGACCCCGGCACCGTGGGTGAACGTGCTGGCGAATCCGCACTTCGGCACTGTCGTTTCGGAGAATGGTGCTGCGTATACCTGGAGCGAGAACGCGCACGAATTTCGCCTCACGCCATGGCACAACGACCCGGTGAGCGATGCGAGCGGAGAAGCGCTGTACCTGCGCGACGAAGAGAGCGGTCAGTTCTGGTCGCCCACACCGCTGCCAAGGGGCAGCGCCATGCCCTATGTCAGTCGGCACGGATTCGGCTACAGCGTCTTCGAACATAGCTGCGGCGGCATTCGCTCCGAGCTGTGGATTTACGTGGCACTGGACGCGGCCATCAAGTTCTCGGTGCTGAAAGTGCGCAATGAATCGGGCCGGCTGCGCAAGCTCTCTGCAACTGGCTACGCCGAATGGGTACTCGGGGATCTGCAGCCGAAATCGGCTATGCATGTAGTCACTGAAATCAACTCCAAGAACGGTGCTCTCTACGCGCGCAACTCCTACAACCCAGAATTCGCCGATCGGGTTGCCTTCTTCGACGCGGATGGTCCGACGCGTAATCTGAGCGGCGACCGCGCTGAATTCCTCGGGCGCAATGGCACGCTGCAAAAGCCGGCCGCCATGTATCGGTCGCAGCTTTCCGGCAAGGTGGGTGCCGGCCTGGATCCCTGCGCTGCGATCCAGGTGAGCTTCGATCTGGCCGACGGGGAAGAGCGCGACATCGTCTTTCGGCTCGGCGTCGGGCGCAACGCCGATGACGCCGACAAGCTCGTACAGCGTTTCCGCGGAGCCTTGGCCGCGCGCGGCGCGCTTGAAGCAGTGCAGCAGTATTGGAGCCAAACGCTGGGCGCGGTGCAGGTGGAAACCCCTGACCCGTCGCTCGATGTGCTGACCAACGGCTGGCTGGTGTACCAGACTCTGGCGTGTCGTGTTTGGGCGCGCAGCGGTTACTACCAATCGGGCGGCGCCTTCGGCTTTCGCGACCAGTTGCAGGACGTGATGGCGCTCATCCATACCGAGCCCGGTCTGGTACGTGAACACCTGCTGCTGTGCGCGAGTCGTCAGTTTCAGGAGGGCGATGTCCAGCACTGGTGGCATCCGCCGTCGGGCCGGGGCGTGCGCACGCATTGTTCGGATGACTACCTTTGGTTGCCACTGGCGGTATGCCGTTATGTGGCAAGCAGCGGGGACACCGGAGTGCTGGATGAACCCATACACTTCCTGGAAGGTCGCCTGGTCAGCCCCGAGGATGATTCCTACTACGATCTGCCCGGCCACTCAGCCGAGGTGGCCAGCCTGTACGACCATTGTGTGCGAGCCATCCTGTACGGACTGCGATTCGGTAAACACGGTCTGCCGTTGATCGGCTCTGGCGACTGGAACGACGGCATGAACCTGGTAGGGATACACGGCAAGGGCGAAAGTGTCTGGCTAGGCTTTTTCTTGTGCGAAGTGCTCAGGCAGTTCACCGACGTGGCTTATGCGCACGATGACACAGCCTTTGCCGAGCGTTGCAAAGCGGAGGGCATTCGGTTGCGCCAGGATCTCGAGCGCCATGGCTGGGATGGTGAATGGTACCGGCGCGGCTACTTCGATGATGGCACACCGTTTGGTTCGGCAGGCAACACGGAATGTCAGATTGATTCCATCTCGCAGAGCTGGTCTGTGCTGTCCGGGGTGGGCAACCTTGCGCACTCGCGCCTGGCCATGCAGGCGGTGGATGATCGGCTTGTGCGCCGCGACTCTGGGCTCATTCAACTTCTCGATCCACCCTTCGACAAGTCGAGCCTGAATCCAGGCTATATCAGAGGCTATGTGCCGGGCGTGCGGGAGAATGGCGGGCAGTACACCCACGGTGCGATCTGGGCTGCCATGGCGTTTGCCGCATTGGGCGAGCGTGAGCGCGCCTGGGAGTTGCTAACCATGATCAACCCGGTGAACCATACGAAATCACAAGAGGCTATCGCAACCTACAAGGTGGAACCTTACGTCATGGCGGCCGACGTTTATGCACTGTCGCCACACATCGGTCGTGGTGGATGGACTTGGTACACCGGTTCGGCCGGATGGATGTACCGGCTTATCGTGGAGTCACTGCTGGGGCTAAAACTCGAGGGGGACAAGCTGCACTTCACTCCTTGCTTGCCCGCCGATTGGCAGGCGTTCAAGATTCACTACCGATATCGGGAGACGGTGTACCACATCGCCGTGTCACAAGCGCGTGTTGGCGATGGCGCATCGAGTGCTGTGACGAGCGTGACAGTTGATGGCGTTGAACAACATGACAAGGTTATTCATCTTGTTGATGATCGGCAGGAGCATAGGGTCGAGGTGAGCATACATGTGAAATAACTTGGGTACTCGGCAACCTCAGCAAGTAGCTCGACAAGAAGTACACGAAGATGTGACGTTACAATTTCGAAAAGTCGGCGCTGGCGAGACGGCGGCAGTATCCCAGCAAGCAGATTAGGAAGCGATTTCGTCCGGGAGCAGACGATCGAACTCCTTCTTGACTACCGCATAGCACTCACAGACTCGTGCCTCCAACCCCACTCGATGGAGCACGGTGATGTGGCCGCGGTGATACTTGATCAAGCCAGCTCTTTGCAGATTACCGGCAGCCTCCGTAACCCCTTCGCGACGCACGCCGAGCATATTGGCGATCAGTTCCTGCGTCATGACCAATTCGTTAATGGACAGGCGGTCAAGGCTCAACAGCAGCCAACGGCAAAGCTGTTGGTCCAGTGAATGATGGCGGTTGCACACCGCCGTCTGCGCCATCTGCGTAAGCAGCGCCTGGGTGTAGCGCAGTAATAAATGCTGCATCGGGACGACGTTCTCGAACTCGTCCTTTAACAGCTGTCTCTTCAGTCGATAGGCGTGGCCAGCGCTTTGCACGACAGCTCGGTTGGTCGTGGTATCGCCGCCCATGAAGAGGGAGATGCCGACGACCCCTTCGTTGCCGATCACGGCAATTTCGGCGGATGCTCCATTCTCCATGACATAGAGCAAGGACACGATAGCAGTGGTGGGAAAATAGGCGTAACGAAGCTGAATGCCGGACTCGTAAAGTACATTGCCAAGTGGCAGAAAAACCAGTTCCATACGTGGGAACAGACGCGCATATTCGTCCACTGGCAGGGCGGCGAGAAGGTGATTCTGGTTCAAATTATGCGAGGGCGGCATGAACAATCTCCTGATTTCAATTATCAAGCGCGATCATCAGATTCCAGCAACGTGCTGAAGCAAAAGCATTGGAATATCTTAAGGTATTTTATTCATTCTACATTTTTCGCTTTACCTACGTTCGCCAGCGCACAGATCGGTCTCCTCATGTGAGAGATCATAGGTGTGACGATCGAGAGTTGACCCAGAGAGACCGCGCGGTTGAAATCCCATGCGGCGTGGAAAGGGGACAGAAGGTCGGAAACAGGATGAGCATCAAGCCGTAGGTGGAATGGCTCATCTCAATGATTGCGACGCCAGATTTACTGGCACGCAAAACTCCTCAACTTAAGCAGGAGGCAACTATGAAAACGCCTGTCCGTGAAGCTCCCTATCTGCGACTACTGATCGGTGGTATTGCGGTGATCCTGCTTGGTCTCTTTGGAATTGCGGCCGTGATGGCGTGGGCGCCAGCCTCGACCGAAGACAGTGTCGACAAGCTTCTGACGTTGCCGACTAAGACGGTCGGTTCGCACGTCCGGGTGAAGTGCGAGGAATGCGGCGTTGTCGTGTCCACGCGTGAGATTGAGCAACCCGGCGGGTCAGACGGAGTGCCGAGAGGCGGGCAAGATGAGATACCAGGGACATTGGCCAAGAGCTATGAAGTCACCATTCGCATGAATGATGGCTCGAACCGCGTGTTCATGGATACGACCCCCGTGAATTGGCGACCGGGGGAAGGCATAGTCTTAATCCAAGGCGCAAGCCAGTTGAATGATTGAAACCGACGCCATTGGTCCCAGCAGATGAGTCACTGACACGGTGGCAGGCGTGAATTTCAAGGCACTCCGTACGCCAGCGTACAGAGAATATGCTGGATCCGGAGGATGATAGTGGCAATGAGTAGGTTGCTACTAGTAAGGTCTGACTAGCGGTGGACGACACGAAACACACCTCAAATCAACTCTCGTCTTGTACTCCCGAGGTTAGTGACTGGCTCAGATCATTTCGCAGGGGCTGTCAGTATCCCATCGCTTTTACAGACAGTCGGTAGAAAAACGGCAAGGCAAGGCGAAAATTATGCAACTTAACAATCGGGAGTAATAACAATGACCTATGCATTAACCAAAAAACAAAAAAATGTGACTCTGGCGTGCATTTTGGCACTGGGCTTTATGTCGGGCATGGCAAAAGCCGAAACTAATCCGGCGGATACAGGGTATCTTACTGACCAGCGTGGCACGGTTGCGCGTAGTGGCTTTGGCTTGTGCTGGCATACGGGCTTTGGCCCTGCAGTGCCCACACCTGAGTGCGATGGGACGACGACACCAACACCCTTGGCCGCAGTCGTTGAGCCGACACCAGCTGCCACAGCAACAAAGCCCGTAGTGGAGCGAGTAACGCTAGATGCTGACGCTTTGTTTGATTTTGATAAAGCTGTTTTGCGTCCAGCCGGTCGGGCGACGCTGGATAATTTTGTTGGCAAGCTGAAAGGAATTAATCTGGAAGTGATAACTGCTGTCGGCCATGCCGACCGCTTTGGTTCTGAAGCTTACAACCAGCGCTTATCTGAGCAACGTGCAGCAGCAGTCAAGACTTATCTGGTGAGCCGGGGCATTGAATCTGATCGCATACAAACTGAAGGAAAGGGTGAGATGCAGCCAGTAACCAAGAGCGATGAATGCCGTGGCGCGAAAAGTACCAAGGTGATTGCTTGCCTGCAACCGGATCGCCGGGTCAATGTCGAAGTGATAGGTAGCCAATCTGCAAAGTAATTTTGTTATTTAACGGCCATTTATTTTTTCAGCTGCTCGCACACTATGTACGGTAGCAGACAGATGTGGAAAAGCAATCAGCCTAACTTGAATCTGTTGGATATATCAAAGGGTACTATTTGCAGCGCGGTCTCGGCAAAGAGGAATAAATATCCAGCATGACTTTTCGAGACATTATTTTCAACTTCCGTTTGAACTTTGCTTTCAAACTTATTACACAAAGGGATCAAAATGAAAAAACTTAACATTAACGTGATCGCACTCGCAATCAGTCTTGCATTCAGCGCAGGCGCGATGGCAGAAGGCATGTCGAAGAACGATTACAAGGCTGACAAGGAAAAAATAGCAGCTGAATACAAGTCGGCCAAGTCAGGCTGTGCTTCGTTATCCGGCAATGCGAATGATATTTGTATCGCTGAGGCCAAAGGCAAAGAAAAGGTTGCAAAGGCTGAGCTTGAGGCTAATTACAAGCCGACTGTGAAGAATCATTATCAGGTAAGAGTCGCTAAAGCAGAAGCTGACTATGCAGTAGCGAATGAGCGCTGTGACGACTTGGCTGGCAATGCAAAAGATGTATGCGTGAAGGAAGCGAAAGCGGCAAAAATTACCGCCATGGCGGACGCCAAAACGCAAAAGAAAAGCGTCGATGCAAATGTTAAAGCGGACAAGAAGTCCACCGCAGCTCATAACGAAGCAAAAACCGAGTCTGCTGATGCGCGCAAAGACGCCACAACAGACAAGATTGATGCAGAGTATGCGGTAGCCAAGGAAAAGTGCGACACCTTTGCAGGAACTGCCAAGGATAGCTGCTTGAATCAGGCGAAGAAGGACTTTGGCAAGTAATCAGTGGTGTATTAGTAGATGTGAAGTGGTCGGTATGAAATCCCACATTTTTATAAAGAGGTGATGCCATGAAAATGATACATAAAATGATGTTTAGTACGGTGTTAGCAACTCTACTGCTTGGCTTGAGTGCTTGTTCCGGCATGTCGACGCAGGAAAAAAATACAGCTATTGGCGCTGGCGTTGGTGCCATTGGCGGGTCCGTTCTGACGGGGGGTAGCACCGCTGGGGCTATTGGTGGGGCAGCTGTTGGCGGCATCATCGGTCACGAAGTCAACAAATAATCATGATTAGCAGTCGATGCGAATGAACTGTACGGCTAGTGTATCGACTTTGCTGAAGGCTCTTATTTCTCAGCGAGGGTTATCCTTTTGATAGTCCTTGCTGTGGATTAAACAAGTACCAGGAGATAAAAATGATGAAATTTGGAAAATTGGCTAGTGTAGTTTTGAGTATGAGCGCATTGCTTATTGCATTATCCGCCTGCCAGAAACAGGAAGGACCGGCAGAACGCGCGGGTAAGGAAGTCGATAAGGCGATGGATCAGGCCGGACAGCAGGTTGAAAAAGCCGGTGACAAAATTCAAGATGCAGCGAAGGGTGATAAGAGGTAATGCTACTTAATCCGGATATTTAATATGAAACATTTTTTTATTACAGCGGCTGCAGCTATAGCAGTGGCGGCTATTATTAGCACCCCGGTACTTGCTGCCGATGTTGGCGTCTCCGTCAATATAGGCGAGCCTGGTTTCTATGGTCGACTTGATATTGGCGATTATCCGCAGCCACAGGTAGTCTATAGCCGACCGATGATAATCGAGCGCAATTCGATGAACCGACAACCGGTCTATCTGCGTGTACCACCAGGTCATGCCAAAAAATGGCGCAAGCATTGTCGTGAATACAACGCCTGTGGCGAGCAAGTCTATTTTGTGCGGGACAGCTGGTACAACCATGAGTATGTACCGCGTTACCAGAAAAGTCATGGCGATCACCGGGATGGTAGAGATGACCATCGAGATGACAGAGATAACCATCAGAGTGGTGACAGGGATCAGCGTCGAGATGAAGGCCACAACAAGAACGAAGGTCGTGGCAATCATGGCCGTGATCACTAAGGCATTTGCTTAAGAAGGCAGTGTAGCTTTCACGGGTTTATTCAGGCTTTACTCACAGTTACCCCTCGGGTAGCTGTGAGTTAAATTCTGATTAAGCGGCCACCAGGTTTTAAGAATAAGTAAAGGAAACGCTGACAAGTGAGTTTTACTCATGGTTCGATAAGCTCATCATGAACGGCAGCAAAGACTTATCGTTCGTCCTGAGTTTGTCGAAAAATTTAATCAGCGTCGCCTAAACCATAATTTTCAAGGGAGTCTTTCTTCGTCTACCTTAGGGATGCCTGTATCCATATCCCCTTTTAATAAATCCGCGCGGGCATGTTGCGCCAGTTTCTGGTATTTGGAGCGGATAGCTTCGAGCGCTTCTTCTTCTAATTGCTCCAAGTCCAGCAACCCGTTGTGTGCGCCTTGCGTTGCCCGGATTAATTCATCCAACTTGATTTGCATGGCCTCAGAGTCGACGTTCTGTGTGTTCTGGATCAGAAATACCATAAGAAAAGTAACAATCGTCGTCCCTGTGTTGATTACTAGCTGCCATGTATTATCAAAATCAAAGAGGGGGCCTGTGACTATCCATACAATAATGGTTGCGGCCGCCAAGCCAAAAGCAGAGGGCCTGCCGGTTGCTCGCGCTGTCCAATTTGCGAATCGAGTAAACCACGG
>JAYTIQ010000154.1:0-8216 GCA_043731705.1 Rugosibacter sp. | reverse complement strand
TACATCCGACGCTCATCCCCGCCAAACGACTCATTGCCAATGTCGAAGGTGTCATGAATGCGGTCTTGGTGCAGGGCGATGCTGTCGGCGCCACCCTGTATTACGGTCGTGGTGCCGGTGCTGAACCGACCGCTTCGGCAGTCATTGCCGACCTTGTGGATGTGACTCGCATGCACACGGCTGACCCGGAACACCGCGTGCCACATCTTGCGTTTCAACCGGGTGCCGTGCAAGATACCCGGGTATTACCGTTATCCGAAATTGAAACCAGCTACTACTTGCGTCTGCGTGTGGAAGACAAATCTGGTGCGCTGGCGGACATCACACGGATTCTGGCTGACCAAACCATCTCGATTGACGCCATGATTCAGCGCGAACCTGATGAGGGTGAATCACAAACAGACATCATTATCCTCACGCACGTGACTATCGAGAAAAACATTGACGCTGCTATCGCGAAAATCGAAGCATTGCCTGTAGTAAAGAAAAAAGTGGTGCGCCTGCGCATGGAAGCACTGGGCTGAGCAGTTAGATAGTCGGTTGGTATCGCTTCATTGATGCTGTCAATAAAGCAAATCAGCAGCTTGAATGTGTCACACACTGGAATTTAGCGCTATGATTCCACCTCTGTATCTGCATCCAGAATGTTTTAATGGCTCCGGGCAATGACATTGCCTCGGATATTTTATTTTCAGGAGGAATAAAAATGGCAGTGGTAACCGAACTAGGCTATTTAGGCTTTGGCGTTTCAAATATGGACGCCTGGCGTGAATACGCCAGCAAAGTCATGGGGCTGGAAGTTTTTGACGAAGGTGAGAAAGATCGCTTTTACATTCGGATGGACTACCAGCATCACCGCATTACGGTGCATAACAGTGGCACAGACGATCTGGATTACGCTGGCTGGCGTGTTGCCGGGCCAGAAGAATTTGATCAAATGATGGCCCAGCTAACGGCTGCTGGCGTCAAGTTTCAGCGTGGCACGGAAGCCGAATGTGCCGAGCGTAGCGTGCTTGATCTATTGAAGTTTCTTGATCCGGGTGACAACCCAACAGAAATTTATCACGGCCCGCGCATCGATTTTCACAAACCATTCCATCCAGGCCGCGGTATGCATGGCCGCTTCTTAACCGGGCAACAAGGATTGGGACATATCATCTTGCGTCAATTCGATACAGATAAAGCTTATCGCTTCTATATCGACGTCCTGGGTATGCGTGGTAATGTTGAATATCATCTGCCTATCCCACAAATCGGCATCGTCGCCAAGCCGATTTTCCTGCATTGCAATGACCGGGATCACTCAGTTGCTTTCTTGGGTGGGCCATCACCCAAACGAATCAATCACCTGATGATTGAAGTCGATAACATTGATGATATCGGCATGACGCATGATATCGTCCGTGATTTGAAAATCCCTGTCACCGTTGCCTTGGGCAAACACGCTAACGATCAAATGCTGACTTTCTATTCAGCCAACCCTTCGGGCTGGTCGTTTGAATACGGCGGTATTGGTCGTAACGCATCTCATCAGTCTGAGTATTATGGTTTTGACATGTGGGGCCATAACAATGATGCGCCTGGTTATGGCTTGGATATCAACTTCCGCTATGACTGGTCGAACCTGCTGAAAAAATGAGCGTGTAAAATAAAAGCTCTCTTGCTGTAAAAATAAAAAAGCCGGGTCACACCGGCTTTTTTAGCTTTCTACCTCTACTCGATCATCATGAAATATATCTCTACCCGTGGCCTATCCGCGTCACAATCATTTTCGGACATTCTGCTGGGCGGGTTGGCTCCCGATGGCGGGCTATATCTGCCAGAGCACTATCCGCAAGTGGCTGACCGGCTGAACGAGTGGCGCTCGCTTGACTATGCCGAACTTGCCTTCCGCATTCTCAGCCTGTTTATCGATGACATTCCGGCAACAGATTTACGTGCTATCTGCAAAAAAACCTACACCGCAGAAACCTATAGTTATTGCCGCCCCAGCCGCCGTGCGGCAGATATCGTTCCACTTACCTCGCTTGCGCCGGATTTTCATTTACTGGAATTATCCAACGGCCCCACCCTGGCCTTCAAGGATATGGCCATGCAGCTCCTCGGTAATCTGTTTGAATATGCGCTGGACAAGCGTAGTGAAACCATCAACATTCTTGGCGCAACATCGGGCGATACGGGTTCAGCAGCCGAATACGCCATGCTGGGCAAGCACAATGTACGCGTCTTCATGCTCTCGCCGAGCGGGAAAATGAGCACCTTTCAGCGCGCGCAGATGTATTCGCTCAATGAACCGAACATTTTCAATATTGCTGTAGAAGGCATGTTTGACGATGCACAAGATATCGTCAAAGCCGTCTCGAATGATGCCGAATTCAAGGCACGCTACAAAATCGGCGCAGTCAATTCAATCAACTGGGCACGCGTCGCAGCGCAGATTGTGTATTATTTCAAAGGCTACTTTGCAGCGACGCAATCGAATGATGAAAATGTCGTATTCAGCGTGCCATCGGGGAATTTCGGCAACATCTGCGCCGGCCATGTGGCGCGCATGATGGGGCTACCGATTGCACGGCTCATTTTGGCCACCAATGAAAACAATGTGCTCGACGAATTTTTCCGCAGCGGTATTTATCGGCCACGCACCTCGACAGAAACTCACGTGACATCCAGTCCTTCGATGGACATTTCCAAGGCCTCGAATTTCGAGCGCTTTGTATTTGATCTGGTAGGTCGTGATGCAGCAGTTGTACGTGAATTATGGCAATCGGTCGATGCAGGCGGTGCTTTTGATCTCAACCCAACCCCATTCATGGCACAGTTGCCTAAATTTGGATTTGTCTCCGGCAGCAGCTCGCATGCCGATCGGCTGGCAACGATTCGTGATATCTGGCAACGCCATCATTTAATGATAGACCCGCATACTGCGGATGGTGTGAAAGTGGCGCGTGAACATGGTATCCCGGGCCTACCCACCATCGTGCTGGAAACTGCGCAGGCGGTAAAATTTGCCGAAACCATACGTGAGGCACTTGATCGCGAACCCTTGCGGCCTTTACCGCTCGCGGGTATCGAGTCATTGCCGCAACAAGTCACCGTCATGTCAGCTGATGTCGAGGCAGTTAAAGCTTTTGTTGCTGCACACTGTTAATGCCAAACAGCGCGCTACCTGCATCAACTCGCCAAATACGGCATGTTAAAATCAAACGCCATGTACCGCTGGGCTCGTCTGCTGACTTAAGGCCTGTAATTATTCTGCCCTCCTCTACTCTTCGCTTGCCATGACACATACTGTACTTACTGCACTTTCCCCTTTGGATGGCCGCTATGCCGCAAAGGTTGACAGCCTGCGCACCCATTTTTCTGAATTTGCACTGATCCGCACGCGGGTACGGGTTGAAGTGGAGTGGCTCAAGACACTAGCTGCCGCAACAGAGATTGCAGAGTGTCAAGAACTCTCTGCGGCTTCGATTGCCGAACTAAACCAAATCAACGAAAATTTTTCGCTGGATGATGCGGCTGCCATCAAGGCCATCGAGTTACGCACGAATCATGATGTCAAAGCCGTTGAGTACTGGCTAAAAGAGCGTTGCGCCAATAATCTCGAAGTGATGCGTATCACTGAGTTCATCCATTTTGGCTGCACGTCGGAAGACATTAACAACGTCGCCCATGCGCTCATGCTGAAAAATGGCATGGCAAGTAGCCTGCTGCCCGGGCTGGATCAGATCATCAGCCACTTGCGGCAAATGGCACACCAACTGGCTGATTTACCCATGCTCGCCAGAACGCATGGCCAGCCCGCAACGCCCACCACGCTGGGCAAGGAAATGGCAAATATTGCTGCCCGCTTGCTCCGCGCACGCGGCCTGCTTGCCGCCATTTCTCTCACGGCCAAATTCAACGGCGCAGTGGGTAATTACAACGCACACCTTTCGGCTTATCCAGAAGTTGACTGGGAGGCTTTCAACCGCCGCTTTATCGAAAGCCTGGGGCTGGAATTCAACGCCTACACCATCCAGATCGAGCCGCATGATGCCATGGCAACGCTCTTTGATGCCATGGCGAGGGTAAACACCATTCTCATCGATGCCGATCGGGATATCTGGCAGTATGTTGCCCTAGGTTACTTTAAGCAAAGGCTTAAAGAAGGCGAGATTGGCTCGTCCACCATGCCGCATAAGGTTAACCCGATTGACTTTGAAAACTCTGAGGGAAATTTGGGTTTGGCCAACGCGATTCTTCGGCATCTGGCCGAAAAATTACCGATTTCACGCCTGCAACGCGACCTGACCGATTCGACAGTATTGCGTAACATGGGTGTAGCCTTTGGTTACACCGTGCTCGCTTTTTCCGCCATGCGGCAAGGGCTGGAAAAACTCGAAGCAAATCCGCAACGCCTGGCAGAAGATCTCAACGAGGCATGGGAAGTGTTGGCTGAACCGGTACAAACCGTGATGCGGCGCTTTGGTATCGAAAACCCATATGAGCAACTCAAAAAAATAACGCGTGGCAAAGGCATCGAGCAAATGGCGCTGCATGATTTCATTCGCACGCTAGCCCTGCCGGACAGCGACCGGCAACGTCTCTTGGATATGACGCCAGCCAGTTACATCGGCAAGGCGGCTGAACTCGCACGCAAAATCTGACTTGGCAAAGTTGACATGACATTTGCAGAACAATTAAAGCAGCTCCCGAAAATTTCGCATCTAGCGGCCATTGTTTTACTCGACACACAAGCGCAGGTGGTCGCGGAAATTGAAAACAAGCCAGGTCAAGCCGGCTCTGTCGCGATCTATAACCATCTCGGGCAGATCTATGGCGCCATCACCCCGGATGCCGCCAATAAAGGCCTTGAACTGTATGCAGAGCACGCGAAAGATGCGCGCCTCAACCCCGGCAAACACCCCAACATCGATCGCCTGCAGGCTGTCGTTTCAGGCGCACTCGGCACATTACGTATAAAACACGTTTTCGCCACGCATCCTGAATAAAAACTCGCCGAATACCCTATGGGCGCTTTGCCAGCGTTTCCTTTCAGCGACCCTATAACCATCCAGCGTTTGACAGCGGCTTTTTCAACGCAGATACTTGGTTTGCTTTTTAACCCGCCTTGAAATGCCATTTTTCTTAAAGGAGAACCTCGTGCCGCAATATCGCCTTTACCATTCTCCAGGTGCCTGCTCGCTTGCCGCCCATATTGCATTTGAAGAGCTGGGCGTAGCTGGCGTGATTTATGAACCCGTTCGAGTCGTTATCGCCGAAGGACAAAATCAAACAGCTGAGTATCTGGCAATCAATCCGCGCGGCAGAGTTCCCGCATTAGCCATTCGTGAGGGAGGGATGGAGCAAGTACTCACTGAACTATCGGCTATCCTGATTTACCTTGCACAAACCTATCCGGCCGCTGGTCTTTTGCCACTGGACGATACCCTGTCCTTTGTACGTGCGGTGGAATGGATGAGCTGGCTCGGCGCAACGATGCATGCCGGTGGCGTGCGCACCGTGTTGCGTCCGGATCGATTCATTAGCGATCCTGCTGCGGCAGAGGCGGTAAAAACCCGGGGTACGGAAAATGTGCGGATCGGGTTTGCCGATATTGAATCGCGTCTGCAGGGCCGCACTTGGGCGCTAGGCAAGCGCTACTCAATGATCGACGCTTATCTGCTGGTGTTCTTCCGTTGGGGGAATCGCATTGGCCTGCCCATGCGCACGGACTACCCGCACTACACGCGGATCATGGATGCCGTACGTGCACGCCCTGCAGTGCAGCGCGCTATAACCCATGAGGGCATACAAGTCGAATAAAGCCTCTGCGAAAAATCTGTTCCCTTGGCAAAATGATTTCACCAAGGAACCCACGAGCCCGATTAAACGACAGCTTCCTGCTTTTCAACTTTGGCTTTAATAAACTGGTCACGCGATACGCCAAGCCACATAACGAGCGGGCTGGCCACCAGCACCGAAGAATAGATGCCGAACAAGATACCGATGGTCAATGCGAGCGCAAAATAATGCAATGCCGTGCCACCGAAAATGAGCATTGAAGTCACCATCATCTGTGTGCACCCGTGAGTAATCACCGTTCGTGAAATTGTGCTGGTAATGGCATGGTCCAGCACCTGCGGTGTCGTCAAGCCACGTTTCTTCTTGAAGGTCTCACGCACGCGGTCAAACACTACGACCGATTCATTCACGGAATAACCCAGAACCGCCAACACCGCAGCCAGCACGGGCAATGAAAATTCCCACTGGAAGAGCGCAAAAAAACCAAGAATAATAACCACGTCGTGCAAATTGGCGATGATGGCAGACACCGCAAAGCGCCACTCAAAACGCAATGCCAGATAAGCCACAATACCTATTACCACTGATAACAGTGCCAGCGCACCATCAGATGCCAGCTCTTTACCTACCTGCGGCCCGACAAATTCAACGCGTTTGAGTTCGGGTTTATTCACTTGCGCCGTATCACCAGCACCATCCGACTGGATACCGTTTGGCATAACTTTTAGCAAAGATGCCATGACTCGCTCGCCCACCTTGGATGAGCTGACATCTTGTCCCTCGCCTTTAGCCGGCGGCACGCGAATCAGCACATCACGTGACGAACCAAAGTTTTGTACTTGAGTATCCGTAAATCCATCGACCTCCAGCTGGTGGCGTAAACTTTCCAGCGCAGGTGCATGCGGGTAGTTAACCTCCAACAGGGTTCCCCCGGTGAATTCAATGGAAAAACTCAAACCGCGTGTTACCAGGAAGAACACTGCCAGCAAAAAAGTGACCAACGAAATAATGTTGAACACCAAGGCATGGCGCATGAAGGGAATATCTTTTTTGATGCGGAAAAATTCCATTGTTGTCTCTCGTCTTTAGGCTGTCAGGTTGGCCGGCTTGCGAATCACGTTTTAATCCTTACACCTTGCTGCTACTGGACTTCCATATCTGGCCAATCGACAGGCCTTCGAGCTTGCGACGACGGCCATAAATCAGGTTGACCAGCGCACGGGAAATCACGACCGAACTGAAGATAGAGGTCAAAATACCTAGACAATGCACCACCGCAAAACCGCGCACCGCGCCGGAACCAAAAACCAACAAGGAGATACCGGCGATCAAAGTCGTCACGTTCGAATCAACAATCGTCGCCCAAGCCCGCTCGTAGCCTGCCGTGATGGCCGCTTGCGGCGTGCTCCCACCGCGCAACTCTTCGCGGATACGTTCATTGATCAGCACGTTGGAGTCAATCGCCATACCCAGTGCTAGCGCAATCGCGGCGATACCCGGCAGCGTTAGCGTGGCTTGCAGCAGCGAGAGCAAAGCCACGAGCAGCAATAGATTAGCCGACAGCGCGATCACCGAGACGACGCCAAACATGAGGTAATACACCATCATGAAACTCGCGATGGCAGTAAAACCCCACAGGGTGGAATGAAATCCCTTGGCAATATTGTCAGCCCCCAGGCTGGGGCCGATGGTGCGCTCTTCGATAATTTCCATCGGCGCGGCCAGTGAGCCAGCACGTAATAGCAAGGCCACATCAGCGGCTTCATTAGTGGTCATGCGGCCTGAAATTTGTACCCGCCCGCCGCCAATTTCCGAGCGAATAACCGGTGCGGTAACCACTTCGCCTTTGCCTTTTTCAATCAGCAAAATCGCCATGCGTCGCCCAACGCTTTCTCGCGTCACATCCTTGAAAATTCGTGCACCGGCAGCATCCAATGTCAGGTGCACTGCGGCTTCCTGGGTTTGTCCATCAAACCCAGGCTGCGCATCCGTTAGACGTTCGCCCGTTAACACGACTTGTTTTTTTACCAGCAAAGGACGTCCGCCGCGTTCAACGTAATATTCCGTGCCCACTGGCGGCTGGCCAGTCGCCGCCTGCGCCATGATGCTCGGGTTATTGCTGGCTTCATCATCCACCATGCGCACTTCAAGTGTTGCCGTGCGGCCAAGGATGTCTTTCGCTTTCGCCGTATCTTGCACGCCCGGCAACTGAACGACGACACGGTCCGCACCTTGTTGCTGTATCACCGGTTCAGCAACGCCGAGTTCATTGATCCGGTTATGCAAGGTCACAATATTTTGTTTGATGGCATATTCCTGAATCCGCTTTCCGGCTTCGGGTTTTAATGTGGCCACCAGCTTGAATTCGGCGCCCTCCTGAACATCAGCTAAGGCAAGATCTGGTTGGCTGTCAGCGAGCAATGCACGCG
>JAYTIQ010000153.1:0-7778 GCA_043731705.1 Rugosibacter sp. | reverse complement strand
GCTTAACAGACGCTCTTGAGCACAGATACGGGCACGCTTGGTTGGTTTGATGAAGTAATCGCCTTGGCCATTCATTTCCCAAGTTTGGGTATTGTCAGCAAGGTAGGGCTGCAATCCTTCTTTGAATATCCGGCGCTTGAGCTTGGGATCCAATACCGGAAAGCTGACTTCTATGCGACGAAAGAAATTACGCTCCATCCAGTCAGCGCTGGAAAGATAGATATGTTGCGCGCCTTGCGCATGAAAATAAAAAATCCGGTGGTGTTCCAGAAAGCGGCCAATGACAGAACGCACCCGGATGTTTTCCGACAAACCGTTCACCCCTGGGCGTAAAGAGCAGACACCGCGCACAATCAAGTCAATCGTCACGCCTGCTTGACTCGCTTCGTATAGCGCTTCGATAATCTTAGGCTCTAACAATGAGTTCATCTTGGCGATGATGCGTGCTGGTTGCTGGTTACGCGCTGCTGCGGTTTCCGCATGTATGGCGGCGAGCATATTGGTGTGCAATGAAAAGGGTGCCTGCCACAAGTGCTTTAATGCATTGGCTTTACCTAATCCGGTGAGTTGTTTAAAAACCTCATTCACATCTTCGCCAATTTCCGGGTTACAGGTGAGTAAGCCAAAGTCGGTATAAATGCGCGTAGTGCCGGGGTGATAGTTACCGGTGCCCAGATGAATATAACGGCGATAACCGTGGTCCTCTCGACGCAAAATCATGAGCATTTTGGCGTGAGTTTTAAAGCCAACGACGCCATACACTACATGCACGCCCACTTCTTCCAGTCGGGATGCAATAGACAAGTTAGCTTCTTCATCAAATCGCGCCATGAGCTCGACCACGACGGTGACTTCCTTGCCCTTTTGGGCAGCGCGCAAAAGGTGTTCCATCAGTACGGAATTTGTACCCGTCCGATAAACCGTCATTTTGATGGCGACAACTTGAGGATCATCCGCCGCCTGTTGCAGCAGCGTGATCACTGGCGAAAAAGATTGATAGGGATGGTGCAAAAGAATATCTTGTTTGCGAATACTGCTTAAGATATCTGCACGCTTGACTAGTGTTTTGGGGATGCCTGGTTGAAAAGAAGAGTACTTGAGATCAGGTCGGTTAACCTCATTTGGTACAGACATTAGTCGCACTAAATTAACAATACCTGGAACGCGATAGAGATCGCAAGGCTCCAGTTCAAACTGGTGTAACAAAAAGTCGGTCATGTTTTCTGAACAATTGTCTGCAACTTCCAGACGGACCGCATCACCAAAATGTCGCTGCGGCAATTCCCCTTGCAAGGCGAGGCGCAGATTTTTTATTTCTTCATCATCAACAAAAAGATCGGAGTTGCGTGTTACACGGAACTGATAACAGCCGAGTACTTCCATACCTGAAAAAAGTTCGCCCACATGCTGGTGCACGATGGATGACAAAAAGACAAAACTATCGGTTGCGCTACAAAGCTCAGGCGGAAAGCGAATAACTCGTGGCAAGGCACGGGGTGCTTGAACGATCGCTGTCCCGGAGTTTCTGCCAAAGGCATCCGTGCCGACGAGTTCAACGGCAAAGTTAAGGCTTTTGTTTAGCACCCGAGGAAAGGGGTGAGAAGGGTCGAGTCCGATGGGAGTGAGCAACGGCATGACTTCGCTGCGAAAAAAATGCTGTATCCACTGACGTTGCGTCTCTGTCCATTGGTTTCGTCGTATAAACGCGATTTCTTCCTTCTGCAATGCGGGGAGAATCTCATCGTTCAGCAGGGCATATTGCTCAGCAATCAATGCGTGCGCCTGACTCGTGATACGGCGAAATACTTCTTGTGGCAGCAGGCCATCAGCTTCGGTCGCTTGGCTATCCAGTTTAATTTTCGCTCGGATACTAGCGACGCGAACTTCAAAAAACTCATCGAGATTTGAGGAAAAAATACACAGGAAGCGCAGACGCTCAAGCAATGGGATGCGAGGGTCAGCCGCTTGAGCCAGAACACGCCGATTAAAAGCGAGAAGCGAGAGTTCGCGATTCAGGAAATTACTCTCAACAGGGGGTGATAAATTCATCATGCGGGAGCTTAAATGGGTGCTTGATTATGTGCCATTTTTGTTTCTTTTGTGTGACAAAATTACTGGCTTGTTCCCCTGCGTATTCTTGCCTGTATCGTTGCTAAAATTGAACCATGATAAGCAAATTTACTGCCGCCGTTGATCTTGGATCTAACAGTTTCCGATTACAAATTGGACGCATAGTCGATAACCAAATTTATCCGTTGGATGGGCTAAAAGAGACGGTTCGTCTAGCGGCTGGTTTGACTCCGGACAGACTGCTGGATAATGCGGCACAGCAGCGGGGCCTTAAGGCCTTGGCTATTTTTGCTGAACGGTTGCGGGATTTTGATGCCACAGCAGTACGTGCTGTGGCCACCAACACGTTTCGTGTGGCAAAAAATGCCAGAATTTTCTTACAAAAAGCCGAAGCCGTGCTTGGTTTTCCGATTGAGATTATTTCCGGTCGAGAAGAAGCGCGGCTTATTTACCTCGGGGTTGTGCATACTTTGCCTAACCCTAGTCAGCAGCAGCTGGTAATCGATATTGGCGGAGGTTCAACAGAGCTGATTATTGGTCAGAACGGTGAACCTATTGAGCTTGAATCGCTTTACATGGGCTGTGTTAGTTATAGTTTGCGGTTTTTCCCCAATGGACGTGTAGATAAAAACAATTTTCGGGCAGCAGAGCTATCTGCTCGTCAGGAGTTGCAAAGCATTGTTCACGCTTATCGTGAAAAGGGCTGGGATGAAGCGATTGGCTCCTCAGGCACAGCCAAGGCGATTATGGATGTACTGGAACAAAATAAGTTATCGGATCATGGCATCACCCAGAAGGGATTGAATAGCCTGTGTGCCGAATTGATACATGCAGGAAGCGCCTCGAATATGCGGTTACAAGGGTTACGGGCGGATCGATTGCCAGTGCTTGCGGGGGGCTTGGCCATTATGTTGGCTATTTTCAATACGTTTGATCTGGAGCGCATGGTATTTTCTGAAGGCGCGTTACGGCTCGGGGTGCTGTACGATCAGCTTGGCCGCTACCATCACCACGATACACGTGAGATAACGGTGAATCGCTTCATGCAGCGTTATGAAGTTGATCGGCGCCAGGCAGCGAGAGTAGAGCAAACCGCATTAAGCTTGTTGCAGCAACTAGTACCCGCAACGCGCGAAGCCGATAATTCCGATGCGCAGTTTTTAGTGTGGGCGGCAAGGCTGCATGAAGTAGGGATTTCAGTTGCGCATTCGAGCTATCACAAGCATAGTGCCTATATTCTTTCGAATGCTGACATGCCTGGTTTTTCGCGGCGTGATCAGGCGTGGCTATCGCGCCTTGTGCTGGCGCATCGAGGCAAGCTGGAACGGGTAAATTTGCTGGAAAAAAGTGCACCCGAATGGACATTGATTTTTTGCTTACGGATTGCGGTACTGCTTCATCGGGTACGTGATGATCAGGTATTACCATCGTTGAGTGTTCGGTTCACCAAAGTCGGTTTTCATTTGACAGTAGCTGAGGGCGGGCTCGATCTATTGCCTCTGACGGCAGCGGCTTTGATGGAAGAGGCAAAGCAGTGGTTAGCTGTGGGTGGCGAATTGAGGATCGACGCTAGATCGTAAACCTGAATTTTAGCCACGGACCTCAGCCGATGAATATCAGTTTTTGCGTCTTACGGCGACTAGCGTAGCAATAGTAAATGCGGAAAATGCAATAAGCGACCACTCGGCAATTGACAGACCTAAAAATTTCCATCCTGCCTCAGAGCAGAGTCCTGTTGCCTCAAATAGCCACGGATATTGCTCGCCAGCCCAGTATACGAAGCGTTCCCACCATGGTTGATCTGCGGTGCAGCTGACGCCTTTGGCGAAACGCTGCAGCCAGGTTTGATATGCCGCAATGCCTGCACCCGTGAGCGCGGTGAGGCTCATGAGTACTATTGCTAAACGGCTAGCGATAGGTCGGCGAGCAAGAAAAAAGGCAACTATCGACTCCGCTGCCAGTGTCAGATAGAGCATACGTTGCAGAATGCACAACGGACATGCGGCAAGATTAAGCGTGCGCGCTAATACCAAGCCTGTCGCTACCAGCCCGCAAGCTGCCAATCCAATGGCGGCTAACAGCCAGCGGCGAGAGGCTGTGCGCTGTAGCATCACTTGGTTTTTCTTTTGCGCTCGGCGCGCACCTTGACAACAAGTTTGTCCACATTGACCAATAAGCCGCCAAAAGAGGTTGTTGCATTATTATTTAGCAGGTATTTTCCATCAACTACTAAACTGGGGACACCTTTGATGCCGGCTGATGCGGCATCTTGATCTGCGCGCGGTACCATGCTTTGAACGCTGAAAGAATTCAGCATATCCTCAAATTTCTTGCGATCCAGCCCCTGGTTAACCGCCCATTCGATAACAACTTTGTCGCTGTTGAAATTGACGCGGTCTTCGTGCAATGCCTTAAAAACTGCACCATTCAAGCGCGACAACTCGCCCATGGCCTCCAGGGCGAAATACAGACGCGACAGCCGCGCCCAGGGCGGGCGATTGAAACTGACCGGTATCCGACGCAAGGTGACGTCGCTGGGCAATTTAGCTGCCCATGCATCGAGTGCAGGATGAAAGTCATTGCAGTGAGGGCAGCCATAAGAGAAAAATTCGATGATTTCAATTTTGTCTTTTGGTGTGGCGAGCGGCTTGTCAATGACGCTGTAATCACGTCCGGATTGAAGTTCGTCAGCGCAACTGGCAGTGCTGCCGATAAATGCGACAAACAGCAAGCTGAATAAAAAACGCATCAATGACGTCATGGTAGGGCTCCGTTAAATGGATTGAACAAGTGATTGGATGAGAATTGTATGACAGGGTTCCGTGAGCGGCAGCAACCGCGATTATCCAATACTTTCTTCAAGGGGAACGCAGGCGCAAAACAAAGCGCGATCCCCATACACATCGTCAATTCGATTGACTGATGGCCAGAATTTATTTGTTGCTACCCAAGACAGTGGAAAGACCGCTGTTTCGCGCGTATAAGGCCGCGTCCATTCGGCAACCAGATCGGCGCTGGTATGCGGTGCGTGTTTGAGTGGCGAGGCGTCCAGCGGCCACTCGCCGCGCTCGATGCGGCGGATTTCTCCGCGAATTGAAATCATCGCGGCGCAGAAGCGGTCGAGCTCGGCCTTGTTTTCGGATTCTGTGGGTTCCACCATTAACGTACCGGCGACCGGAAAGCTCACGGTCGGCGCGTGAAAGCCATAGTCCATCAGGCGTTTGGCGATATCGCTTTCAGTCACGCCGGTCGCACTTTTGATGGCGCGGATATCGAGGATGCATTCGTGCGCCACACGGCCCTGCGTGCCGGTATAGAGCACAGGGTAGTATTCGGCTAGACGTGCGGCGATATAGTTGGCGTTGAGGATGGCGATTTCACTGGCGTGTCGCAAGCCAGCGGCACCCAGCAGCGTGATGTACATCCATGAAATAGGCAGGATGGCCGCCGAGCCCCAGGGCGCGGCAGAAACGGCGCCTTGCGCACTGTTTTCCGGGAAATGGCTTTCCGCAAAGTCATGCCCTGGCAAAAAAGGCGCGAGGTGGGCCTTGACGCCTATCGGCCCCATGCCCGGGCCGCCACCGCCGTGCGGGATGGCGAAGGTCTTGTGCAGATTGATGTGCGCAACGTCGGCACCAATATCGGCCGGACGCGTGAGTCCGACCTGGGCATTGAGATTGGCCCCATCCATATACACTTGGCCGCCGTGCGCGTGAATGGTGGCGCAGATGTCTTTGACCGCTTCCTCGAACACGCCATGCGTCGAAGGATAGGTGAGCATCAGACAGGAAAGCTTTGCTGCGTGCCGAACGGCCTTGGCCTCCAGATCGGCAAGATCGATATTGCCCTGTGCATCGCACGCCACGGCAATCACCTCAAGGCCGCACATCTGCGCCGTGGCCGGGTTGGTGCCGTGAGCCGATTTAGGGATCAGGCAGATATTGCGGTGTGCTTCACTGCGGCTGGCTTGATAGTGGCGGATCGCGGTGAGGCCCGCATACTCGCCCTGCGCGCCGGAATTCGGCTGTAGCGAGACGGCATCAAAGCCGGTGATGGCCATGAGTTGCGCGGCAAGTTCCTGAAACAATTGTGCATAACCCTGCGCCTGATCGCGCGGGGCAAAGGGATGCATCTGCGCGAATTCCGGCCAGGACATGGGAATCATTTCAGCGGCGGCATTGAGCTTCATGGTGCAGGAGCCCAGCGGGATCATTGAATGATCGAGCGCCAGATCGCGGTTTTGCAGCCGCTTGAGATAGCGCAGCAGGCCGTGTTCGGTGTGATAAGTGTTGAATACCGGATGGGTCAGGAAGGCGGAGGTACGCCGCAGTTCAGGCGGAATCGCGTTAGGGGTTACTGCATCAAGGTCAGCAGTCTTGCTAAAAATTTTCAGCAAGACTGCAACATCTTCGCGCGTGGTGGCCTCGTCCAGGCTGATGGCAAGTGTGGTCGCATCGACGACACGCAGGTTGTAGCCCGCTGCTATTGCTGCAGCATGACTCTTCGCCGTATCACCAGCGCCGACTTTTATTTGAATTGTGTCGAAGAACGCGCCTTCGACGTTCAGCGCCTTTGCCAGCAGCGCTGTCAGCCGATGAATGCGCTCAGCGATCATGCGCAAGCCATGCGGGCCGTGCCAGACGGCATACATGCCGGCCATGTTGGCGAGCAAGACTTGCGACGTGCAGATGTTGGAATTCGCTTTCTCGCGGCGGATATGCTGCTCGCGGGTTTGCAGCGCCATGCGATAGGCCGGTTTGCCGCGCGCATCTTTCGAGACGCCGATGATGCGCCCCGGCATGGCGCGAATGTAGTCCTCGCGCGTGGCGAAAAATGCGGCATGCGGGCCGCCGTAACCCATCGGTACGCCGAAACGCTGGGATGAGCCAAGCACAATGTCCGCGCCCATTTCCCCTGGCGGCTTGAGCAGCACCAGCGCCATCAAATCAGAAGCAACCGCCACGACACCACCGGCATTTTTTATCGCGGCGATGGGTGCGGAAAGATCGGCGATTGCGCCATGCACATTCGGATATTGCAGCAGTGCGCCAAATATTTTGTGCTGTCCAGCATCTTCCGGGCGGCCGAAGATCAGATCGAAACCAAAACCGGCGGCACGCGTTTTGAGCACGGCAATGGTTTGCGGAAAGCAGCCTTCATCGACAAAAAACGCATTGCTTTCTACCTTGGCAACGCGTCGCGCCATGGCCATTGCTTCTGCCGCTGCCGTGGCTTCATCCAACAGCGAGGCATTGCTGATTTCCATGCCGGTCAGATCGATCACCATTTGCTGGAAGTTGATCAAGGCTTCCAGCCGCCCTTGGGAGATTTCTGCCTGATAGGGTGTGTAGGCGGTGTACCAGCCGGGATTTTCAAACAGGTTGCGCAAAATCACCGATGGCGTGTGCGTGCCGTAATAGCCGAGGCCGATGCAGGATTTTTTGACGCTGTTTTTTTCTGCGATCGTGCGCAATTTTTCCAGCGCCGCCTGCTCGGGCATGGGGGCAGGCAAGTCCAAAGGACGATTCAGCCGGATGGCTGCGGGCACGGTGGCGTCAATCAATGCTGCCAGCGAATCGACGCCGATGGCGGCGAGCATCTGCTGGATTTCGTCTTCATCCGGCCCGATGTGGCGAGCGACAAATTCGTCGCGCTGTTCGAGTTCGGCAAGCGGGCGGAGCAAAAGGTTCATAGCGTGGCGGCGTAGG
>JAYTIQ010000152.1:0-14515 GCA_043731705.1 Rugosibacter sp. | reverse complement strand
TTTCCATCAGTGTTAACCGTCGCCGTGCTTCGCGCACAACGGATGCCGGCATGCCGGCTAACGCGGCCACTTGCACGCCGTAGCTCTGCGAGGCCGGGCCATCCTTTACGGCGTGCAAAAAGATGATCTTGTGCCCATGCTCCACGGCGTCGAGATGCACATTGCAGCAGACGGGATAATCTTGCGCAAGGTGGGTCAGCTCGAAATAGTGTGTGGCAAACAAGGTATAGGAGCGATTTTTTTCGATCAAGTGGCGGGCGATGGCAAAGGCTAGCGCAACGCCGTCGAAGGTCGAGGTGCCGCGCCCGATTTCATCCATCAGTACCAGTGATTTATCCGTGGCGCCATGCAAAATTGCTGCGGCTTCAGTCATTTCGACCATGAATGTGGAGCGGCCTGAGGCCAGATCGTCGGATGCGCCGATGCGGGTGTAGATTGCGTCCATCGGTCCGATGCGGCAGCGGGTGGCGGGCACGAAACTGCCGCAGTGGGCGAGCAGTGCAATCAGCGCGACTTGCCGCATGTAGGTGGATTTGCCGCCCATGTTGGGACCGGTAATCAGCAGCAGGCGTCGTGCTGCTGAAAAATTCAAATCGTTGGCAATGAAGTTACCGCCACTGCTGCTCACTTGACGCTCGACCACAGGATGGCGACCGCCTTCAATATCGATCATTGCCGCATCACAAAATTCGGGCTGCCGATAATCAAAACGCACGGCGGCAGTGGCGAAGGCGGTGAGGCCATCAAGTTCGGCGATGGCGCGGGATATGCGCTGCAAGAGCGGGATATGTACGGCCAGCGTAATGATGAGTTCGTCCCACAAATGGCGTTCCAGCGTTAGCGCTCGCTCTTGCGCCGAGAGCGCTTTATCCTCGAAGGTTTTGAGTTCTGGCGTGATGTAGCGCTCGGCATTTTTCAGTGTCTGGCGGCGGCGGTAATCGTCGGGGATACGTCCGCTATTGGCGCTCGCATGGGTGACTTCAATGTAAAAGCCATGCACTTTATTGAATTCCACCTTCAGCGTGGCAATGCCGGTGCGCTCGCGTTCGCGCGCTTCGAGTGCGAGAAGAAACGCGCCACAGTTGTCTTGTATGTCACGCAGTTCGTCCAGCCCATTGTCATATCCGGGCGCGATCACGCCGCCATCACGCAAAAAGGTGGCGGGTTCGGTGGCGATGGCTTGCGTGAGCAGGGCAAGGCAGGCGTGTGGTGTGGCGAGTGCAGCGGTTAGTTCGGCGAGGCGTGCTGGCGATACATTTTCTGTATTTGTCGCCGTATCATCAGCGCCGATTTTTCCAGCGAGCAGCTCGCGAATCGCCTCCAGCCGCGCGAGGCTGTCGCGCAAGGCCGATAAGTCACGTGGCCGCGCATTTTTCAGCGCGATGCGCGCGGTGATGCGCTCGATGTCGGCAAAACCTGTGAGCGCTTTATTGAGCAACGCATAGGATCCGTTGCCCGCTGTGCCCATTAGCGCGGCGACTGTCTCGTGGCGGGCGCGAGGAATCGAGCGATTCGTGCCGGGATGATGCAAGCTGTGGCGCAACCAGCGCGAGCCCATGCTGGTGGCGCAGGTATCGAACAACGAGAGCAGCGTGGGCGAGGCTTCGCCGCGCAGCGTTTCGGAGATTTCAAGATTGCGCCGGGTGGCTGCATCAAGCCGCAAATAGGCGCTTTCGCGCTCCACCGTGAGCCCTGTGATATGCGCCAGCGCCTGCATCTGCGTGGCTTGCGCATAGCGATACAGCGCGCCAGCCGCTGCCAATGCGAGCGTTTCATCGGCCAGGCCAAAGCCTGTCAGATCGCGCGTGCCGAAGTGCTCGGTCAGCGCATGTTTGGCAGCTTGCGCATCAAAGTGCCAGTCGGGTAAATGCTGAATGACGGCGTTGTTTTCTGTGGTGATGTTTGTATGGCTTCCCGCCGCGTTGCGTGCTTCGTCGGGTAACAAAATCTCTGCTGGGCTAAGGCGTTCGAGATGTGCAGGCAGGGCGTCGCGCGAGGTTTCCATCAGCCGCAAATCGCCATTCGCCAAATTGAGCCAAGCCAGCCCCGCGCGCTGGCGGTCGATGATCAGCGCGGCGAGCAGGCTGTCGCGTTTGTCGTCGAGCAGCCCGGCATCGGTCAGCGTGCCGGGGGTGACAATGCGCATCACGGTGCGCTCCATTGGGCCTTTGGCGAGCGTCGGGTCGCCGACTTGCTCGCAGATAGCCACCGAGACGCCAAGCTTGACCAACCGCGCGAGATAGCCATCAGCCGCGTGGTAGGGAATACCCGCCATCGGGATGGGTTTGCCTGCCGACTGGCCGCGGGTGGTCAGGGTTAAATCCAGCAGGCGCGACGCGTGCTCGGCATCCGCATAAAACAGCTCGTAAAAATCACCCATGCGAAAAAACAGCAACTTGTCCGCGTGCTCCGCTTTGTTGCGAAACCACTGCTGCATGACCGGGGTATGTTGGGCAATTTCGAGCGCCTCAACCCTTTGGCTGTCTTGCGGTTTTATTTTGAGATTCATTGAAACCTATACAGGAAAGCTGAAAGCTTCGACGGCGGCGATTATCGCCGATATGCAGCTCGGTGATGCAGAAGGTTTGCCTGCAATTTTCTTGCTGTCAAACTAAAGCAGGTGGATAACCCCATGCAACCCAAGGAGGGAAGTACAGGCAAATGTGTCGGCTACGTACGATAGCGCACAGAAACCAAATAGAAGGCGCCCTAATATCCAAAGTAGCTGGAGTAGTAGGCAGTGCGTGAATTCTCACTTGGATAAAACTCGAAAGGATCAAAATGAAGCCGTCTAAAAAAATGCTTGCCGCGGGCAGTAGCGCGGTGCTGTCCGATATCCAAACTCTGCGCAAGCGCGCTCGTCAGAATATCGAAGAAGGTGCGGTCACGACAGGCTATGCAGCTGACAGGGAAGAAGTGATCAGACTATTGAATGAGGCATTGGCCACTGAGCTTGTCTGTGTTCTGCGCTACAAACGACATTTTTTCATGGCCAAGGGTATTCATTCTGATCCAGTAAAAGCAGAGTTTTTAGCGCATGCGAGTGAAGAAATGGCGCATGCAGATCGACTTGCCAAGCGCATTGTTGAATTGGGTGGCGAACCTGATTTTTCTCCTGATGGTTTGAGCGTGCGTAGCCACGCCGAATATATCGAAGGCGAGACGCTCAACGCAATGATCAAGGAAAATCTGATCGCTGAGCGGATTGCTATTGAAAGCTATCGTGAGATGATTGCCTACCTGGCCACTCATGATCCAACAACGCAGCAAATGCTCAAAGCAATACTTGCTGTTGAAGAAGAGCATGCCGATGATCTTGTATCCTTGCTGGCGGGCATGAAGGCCTGAATCGCTCAACTGGAAATGTGTCCAGGCTGAACAAAGCGGGGCTTAAAGTAGGCTAACGTATTGGACAATGATAATGATCAGACTTAAATTATCCATTTCACTTTGGTACGAAATTGCAAATCAGGCCAGTGATTTCATTTTCAATATCCATGCCGCGCAAACTAGTCATCAAACGGTAGTAACTGAGAGTCTGGATATCAATCCGCCGCTGATGGTCGTCGTCTATCCCGATCCAACTTGCGGCACTCGCTTCATGCGGCTCAAGGCAGAGCCGGGCGCATTGGCAATTCGCTATGCCGCGACGGTGGATATTAATCACTTTGTCGAATCGCCCGAATGTATCGGGGAAACCCCGGTTGAGCAATTACTGCCGTCGGTGCTGCCTTTCATCTATCCGAGCCGCTACTGCCAGTCAGATCGCTTGCGGCGCTTTGCCACGCGCGAATTTGGTCATCTGCAGCAGGGCTATTGGCGGGTCCAGGCGATACAGGATTGGGTTCGCTCGCGCACCACGTTTACATCGGGGAGTTCGAATGATAGTACGTCGGCAGTGGATACGCTGATCGAGCAAGTCGGCGTATGCCGCGATTTCGCGCACTTGATGATTGCGCTGTGCCGGGCCTTGAATATACCCGCGCGCTTTGTCACTGGCATTGACTACGGGGCAGATCCGGCAATGGGCCCGACGGATTTTCATGCCTATGTTGAGGTTTTCCTGAGCAACCGCTGGTATCTGTTCGATCCGACAGGTGTCTCGCCACCCATGGGCCTGGTCAGGATTGGTACCGGACGCGATGCAGCCGATGTGGCATTTTCGACCATGTTTGGCGCCATTACCTCGCATGCTCCGCTGATTACCATCGAGGCGGTAGATGACGCAGCCCACGGATTTATTCTGCCTCGATATGATGGTGTCGCACTATCTTCGATGGTGGGTTCGTAGCGCGCAAATTGCTATCTTCTCTCTGGTAAACAAACGCATTCATCAATAAGATCAAGCACGCAAGGCAGGGGTTAAATGGGGCGCGATTACTTGCAGGAGCTGGCTGAAAATCTTCGGGTTGCCGCCGATGATGTTGCCGGTTTGCATGTAGTTTGATTCACCCGACAGGTCGCCAACCAGACCGCCGGCTTCGGTAATCAACAGACTACCGGCGGCCATATCCCAAGGTGATAAGCCCAGTTCCCAGAAGCCATCCATACGGCCACAGGCTACCCAGGCCAAATCAAGCGAAGCTGCACCGGGACGGCGCATGCCGGCAGTTTTTTGCGCCAGATCGCGAAAAATGGCGAGATAAGTGTCGATGTGATCGAACATGCGGTAGGGAAACCCCGTACCGATCAGCGCTTCATCCAGACGGATGCGCTTGGCGACACGAATGCGCTTGCCATTGACAAAGGCACCGCCGCCTTTGCTGGCGGTGAAAATCTCGTTGCGGTTGGGGTCGTACACTACGGCTTGCTGCATGACGCCTTGCTTGGCAAGGCCGATTGAAACGGCATATTGAGGCACGCCATGGATGAAGTTGGTGGTGCCATCGAGCGGGTCGATGATCCACTGGAATTCGGCGTTGGCATCGGTGCCGGACAAGCCGGACTCCTCTGCTAGAATTCCATACGCTGGATAGGCCTCGCGCAAGACAGCAATGATGGCCGCTTCGGCGGCACGATCAACTTCGGTGACGTAATCGCTTTGTTGTTTGATGCCGACATTGAGCGAATCGATATCGAGGCTGGCGCGGTTGATGATTTTCCCGGCTTGGCGCGCGGCCTTGACGGCGATGTTGAGCGTGGGATGCATGGAATTTTTATAAGAGAGCAGGCGCTGTTTGCGCGAAGGTCGTCATTCTATCTAATATGAACCTACAAATGATTTACTTGGCTGGCTGGATTTTTGCCACGATGCACGGCATGGTGCTGGCTAAATAATGCCGCCTTTGGATCAGATTCGGGTTGTTTTGTCGCATACCAGCCATCCAGGCAACATCGGAGCTGCGGCGCGGGCAATGAAAACCATGGGGCTCTCGCGCCTGGTGCTGGTTAATCCAAAAATATATCCAGATGAACAAGCCGACGTCAGGGCCGCAGGGGCAACGGATATTCTGGCTGCCGCTCAGGTAGTGACGTCGCTATCTGAAGCGCTTGTGGGGACAGTGTTGGCTGTGGCCATGAGTTCGCGCCGCCGTGAGCTGGCTGTCGCTCCTGTTTGGGCGCGTGAAGCGGCTGCCGAAATGGTGACAGCCGCAGCAACAGGTGAGGTGGCCCTGGTGTTTGGCAATGAAACGGCTGGGTTGTCGAACGAAGAGTTGCTCCAATGCCGTCGCTGGGCAATGATTCCGGTGAATCCGGCATTTAGTTCGTTGAATGTTGCTGCCGCCGTGCAAGTCATGTGTTACGAATTAAGATTGGCTATGGAGATGCCGGGATTGCCACCCGAGGTTTCAGGCGCAGGTTTGCCGGCGAATCATGAAGAGGTAGAGCATCTGGTAGCACATATCGAGCGAGCGGCGCTTGGCAGTGGGTTTCTTGATCCCGCGAATCCTAAGCGGCTTATTTTGCGTATGCGCCGTTTGTTTTCTCGGGCAGTGATTGAAAAAGAAGAAGTCAATATATTGCGCGGTTTACTCGCGGCGCTAGAAAAAAATTCGTAGGCATCACCAACGCGCCACATTAGATCTGTTACGGAAGGAACATTAATTATGCTGACCCATTTACGCGAAGATATCGCCTGTGTTTTTGAGCGCGATCCTGCCGCTCGTTCGACGTGGGAAGTGCTGACTTGCTACCCGGGTTTGCATGCACTCACGCTGCACCGTGTGGCGCACTGGTTGTGGCAGGTGCGTTTCCGCTGGGTGGCGAGATTTTTGGCGCATTTGATACGCTGGGCAACTGGTATCGAAATTCACCCAGGCGCCACCATAGGCCGCCGTGTGTTCATTGATCATGGCATGGGCGTGGTGATTGGCGAGACAGCGGTGATCGGCGACGACTGCACGCTTTACCATGGGGTCACGCTTGGGGGTACGTCTTGGAGCAAGGGCAAGCGCCATCCCACCTTGTTGCGCGGCGTCGTGATTGGTGCTGGGGCCAAGGTGCTCGGGCCGATTATGCTGGGTGAAGGCGCAAAAGTGGGTTCCAACGCCGTGGTGGTGCGGGATGTGCCACCAGGCGCTACGGCGGTTGGTATCCCTGCGCGCATCGTGGATGCCGGGCGCGATACGGTGCGCGAAGAGCAGGCAGAGAAAATGGGGTTTTCTGCCTACGCGATTACTCAAAACGAAGATGATCCTTTGGCTAAAGCCATTCATGGCCTGCTTGATCATGCGGTAGAGACGGACCGTCGGCTGGCTTGCCTGTTGAAGGCGGTTGAGCGATCGGGGGTTTCGCTGGAAGACGATATGGCAACGGCCGACAAGTTTGACCCTAACTACCTGTCTAAAATAGTTGACTAAATCTATCGGGATAACCTATAGTCGACTTAATTAGTCAGGTATTTCTGCGTGGCTGGCTTTGTTTGCGCTGTTATGTTCGTTGTACTCGCTGCATCACGTGGGTTGAAGTGATTTATTTCACCACCAGAAAGGGACATGAGATGAGATTGACAACCAAAGGACGTTTTGCCGTTACTGCCATGATCGATCTGGCCATGCGCCAGCACGAAGGCCCGGTAACGTTAGCGGGCATTAGTGAACGGCAACGCATTTCCTTGTCGTACCTTGAACAGTTGTTCGGTAAATTACGCCGCGCTCAATTGGTGTCTAGCGTGCGTGGTCCGGGCGGGGGTTACCAACTCACAAAAGCGTTGGACGATATTTCTGTGGCAGAAATCATTCATGCAGTAGATGAAGCGTTGGATGCCACACAGTGTGGTGGCAAACGCGACTGCTCTGAAGATCGGCGCGTTTGCATGACGCACGACTTATGGACGAATCTCAATAAAACAATGTTCGACTATCTGGATTCTGTAAATCTGGCTGGGCTTGTCGCTCAACAGCACGCCGCGCCTGCTGTGTTGCATGATGAGCGAGTGACGCAGCGTAAGCCAGGTGTAGCGCCGAGTGAAAAACAAGGCGTTGTTGCCAGCGTATAAGCCATGTTTGCGCCTGTCTATTTAGACCATAACGCCACCACCTCGCTGGATTCACGGGTGCTGGAGGCCATGCTGCCGTATTTGACGCAGCAGTATGGCAATGCCTCCAGCCGCCATGAATACGGTCGTGCGGCGCGGCGGGCGATAGACGAGGCAAGGCAGCGCGTCGCGCATGCCGCCGGAGCGCATCCGACCGAAGTGGTGTTTACCAGCGGGGGCTCGGAAGCGAATAATTTATTTATCAAGGGTGCTGCGGCTTTGTTGCCCAAGGGCACCGTGGCGATCTCCGCGATTGAGCATCCTTGCGTGCGTGAGCCAGCGAAGCAACTGGTGCGCGCGGGCTGGCACTTGCGCGAGATCGCGGTGGATGCCGAGTGCCGTATCACCAGCGCCGATTTTTCAGCAATGCTGGCGGAAAAACCGGCGGCGGCCTCTTTGCTGGTTTCGGTAATGCTGGCGAATAATGAAACTGGTGCGCTGCAGAATGTCGTTGACCTTGCAAGTGGGTTTGCCGAAAGGGCCAAAACCGCAGGCGCTTGGTTGCATACCGATGCTGTGCAGGCATTCGGTCGTGTGCCGGTAGATTTTCGCTCACTCAACGCGGCAGGCGTGCATGCGATGACCTTGTCTGCACACAAGATTGGCGGGCCAAAAGGTGCTGGCGCTCTGGTTATGGACAAGCGGCTTGAGCTGCAGCCACTCATTGCGGGTGGCGGGCATGAGCGTGGCATGCGTTCTGGCACTGAGAATGTGGCGGCGATTGCCGGATTTGGTCTGGCGGCAGAGCTGGCTGTAGCTAATCTGCAAAATCAGACCATCACTTTGCGCGCCTTGCGTGCAGAGTTAGAGGTTGGTTTATCTGCATTGGGTGCGCATATTTTTTCCGCACAAGCAGAGCGCCTGCCAAACACCAGTTACTTTGCCTTTGCGGGTATGGACGGTGAAACCTTAGTGGGCCGACTTGATCGCGCAGGTTTTGCAGTGGCGGCAGGGGCCGCTTGTTCCAGTGCCAACCCGGCGCCATCACACGTACTGCTGGCCATGGGCGTCCCATCTGCCTTGGCACGAGGAGCCGTGCGGGTGAGCCTGGGCGCAGGGACAACCCGGCAACAAATACAGGATTTTCTCGGCGCGCTTAAAACCACGCTGGAGCAACTTAACGCATTGGTTACAGAAGTCGCGTGATGGCTGTTACCAATCTAACTACTGGCTGAAATGGAGAAGCTGAAAATGAAACTACCGATTTATCTTGATTACTCTGCAACCACGCCGGTTGATCCGCGTGTGGCGGCAAAAATGATTCCCTGGCTGACTGAGCACTTTGGCAATCCGGCCTCGCGTTCTCATGCCTATGGCTGGGAAGCAGAAAAGGCAGTGGAAGATGCGCGTGAAGAGGTCGCCAAATTGGTTGGCGCGGATGCCAAGGATATTATTTGGACATCCGGTGCGACGGAATCCAATAATCTAGCTATCAAAGGCGCTGCACATTTTTATGCCGACACCAAGGGTAAGCATATTGTCACGGTGACCACAGAGCATAAAGCGGTGCTGGATACCGTTAAAGAGCTTGAACGTCAGGGGTTTGAAGCCACTTATCTGGTGCCGCAAGACAATGGTTTGGTTTCGCCTGCGCAATTTGCCGCAGCGCTACGCCCGGATACGGTGCTGGCTTCTGTGATGATGGTGAACAATGA
Organism: Rugosibacter sp.; assembly: GCA_043731705.1. Classification (GTDB taxonomy): domain Bacteria; phylum Pseudomonadota; class Gammaproteobacteria; order Burkholderiales; family Rhodocyclaceae; genus Rugosibacter. Next base: position 5,383 of record JAYTIQ010000152.1, on the reverse strand, counting down.
AATTGGCGTGATACAGCCAATTGCTGAATTGGGTGAAATTTGTCGCGAGAAGGGCGTTATTTTTCATGTCGACGCTGCGCAGGCAACTGGCAAAATGCCGATTGACTTGACCACGCTGAAAGTTGATTTGATGTCATTCAGCGCGCATAAAACCTATGGCCCGAAAGGTGTCGGTGCGTTGTATGTGCGTCGCAAACCGCGTATCCGGTTAGAAGCGCAAATGCATGGTGGCGGGCATGAGCGCGGTTTGCGTTCGGGCACATTGGCCCCTCATCAGATCGTCGGCATGGGCGAAGCGTTTCGCCTCGCGCGACTTGAGATGGCAACGGAAAATGAACGGATTCGCATGCTGCGTGATCGCTTGATGAATGGGTTGATGGATATCGAAGAGATTTATGTCAATGGCGATTTGACCCAGCGTGTGCCGCACAATCTCAATTTAAGTTTCAACTATGTTGAGGGTGAGTCACTCATCATGGCGATCAAGGATATTGCCGTATCGAGCGGTTCTGCCTGTACTTCGGCCAGCCTTGAGCCTTCCTATGTGTTGCGTGCGCTGGGGCGCTCGGATGAGTTGGCGCACAGCTCGATTCGTTTCACGCTAGGTCGATTTACGACGGAACAAGATGTCGATTTCACAGTCAAATTATTACACGAGAAAATTGGCAAGTTGCGTGAGTTGTCCCCTTTGTGGGATATGTTCAAAGAGGGAATTGACCTTAACACCGTGCAGTGGGCTGCACATTAATACAGGAGAATTATCATGGCATATAGCGAAAAAGTACTGGATCACTACGAAAACCCACGCAATGTTGGCTCTTTTGACAAGGACGACGAAGATGTTGCTACAGGGATGGTCGGCGCCCCGGCTTGCGGCGACGTGATGAAGCTGCAAATCAAGGTGGGCAAGGATGGCATTATCGAAGATGCCAAATTCAAAACCTATGGTTGCGGCTCGGCCATTGCCTCGTCCTCCTTGGTGACTGAATGGATCAAGGGCAAGTCGTTAGATCAGGCGCTGGAAATCAAGAACACGCACATTGCCGAAGAGTTGGCTTTGCCGCCAGTAAAAATCCATTGTTCGATTCTTGCAGAAGATGCGATCAAGGCGGCAGTTGCTGATTACAAGCAAAAGAGGGGTGGCTGATCATGCCAGTTACCTTGTCCGAGCCAGCAGCACAGCATGTGGCGGGGTTCCTTGCCAAGCGCGGCAAGGGAGTCGGCATTCGCCTTGGCGTCAAGACTTCCGGCTGTTCGGGCTTGGCATACAAGCTTGAGTTTGCAGATGATGCGTTGCCTGAGGATCTGGTGTTTGAAAGCCATGGCGTCAAGGTGTTGATCGACCCGAAGAGCTTGCCATATCTTGAAGGCACGGAATTGGACTATACGAAGGAAGGCCTGAATGAGGGCTTTAAGTTCAATAATCCGAATGTCAAGGGCGAATGCGGTTGCGGCGAATCGTTTACAACAACGACTTGAGTTGCGGGTTATGAGCTTCGAAAATTCCTTGCTGGGCGCCAAGTTTTCGGCAGACCACTTTGCGTTGCTGGATTTACCGCGCCAGCAAGGGTTGGATAGTGCCGGGCTTGATCAGCGTTTTCGCAGTGTGCAAGCCTTGGTGCATCCAGACCGATATGTGCAAGCGGGTGACGCACAACAGCGCTTGGCCATGCAGTGGGCAACCCGTGTGAATGAGGCGTATCAAGTACTCAGGCTGCCGGGACAGCGGGCACTGTATTTACTCACCTTGCTGGGTTTTGACCCTCAGGTGGAAAGCAACACGGCAATGCCCACTGCATTTTTGATGCAGCAGATGGAGTTGCGTGAAGAAGTCATGGCAGCACGGGCAGCGGGTGATGAAGTCTTTCTGGAGACTGCACACGAGACGTTGCATCGCGATATTACTGAGGCACATCAGCAGTTGATTACACTTATTGATCATCAGCATGATTACAAAACGGCTGCTGAACTTGTGCGTAAACTCATGTTTCAGGAAAAGCTATTACACGAAATTAACGACGCGCTCGAAGCCGTCACCTCTTAAAAAATACTATGGCTCTTTTGCAAATTGCTGAACCGGGCGAATCGGTTGCGCCTCATCAACATCGCCTGGCAATTGGCATTGATCTTGGCACAACCAACTCGCTGGTGGCGACCGTACGTAGTGGCATGAGTGTGGTGTTGAGCGATGAAAAGGGGCATCCATTGTTGCCCTCGGTGGTCCGTTATTCCGCCGATGGCAAAACTGATGTCGGTTATGCGGCAGAACTCTGGAAGTCGCTTGACCCCAAGAATACGATTGTCTCCGTCAAACGATTCATGGGACGCGGGCATGCGGATATTGTGCATAGCGAAACCCTGCCCTACGATTTTGTCGATGCCGAGGGCATGGTCAAGATCAAGACAGTAGCGGGTATTAAAAGCCCGGTAGAAGTTTCAGCAGACATTCTCAAGACTTTGCGCTTGCGTGCCCAGGCCGCGTTGGGTGGCGAGCTCACCGGGGCAGTGATTACCGTGCCTGCCTACTTTGACGATGCGCAGCGCCAGGCAACCAAAGATGCTGCGCAGTTAGCCGGCTTGAATGTGTTGCGCCTGTTGAATGAGCCGACAGCTGCGGCCATTGCCTATGGTCTGGATAACGCGGCCGAAGGTATTTACGCCATTTTCGATTTAGGCGGAGGCACATTTGATATCTCTATTTTGCGTCTTGCCAAAGGTATTTTTGAGGTACTCGCTACCGGTGGAGATTCTGCACTGGGTGGGGATGACTTTGATCATCGCGTGTTTTGCTGGATCATCGAGCAAGCCGGGCTTAAACCGTTAACATTGCACGATACTCGTCTGTTGCAAGGGCATGCGCGCGAAGCCAAGGAATATCTCTCGCAACACGGCGAAGCGCCGATTACCGTTAAGCTCAGCAGTGGTGAATATGTTGATTTGGTGCTCACTACGGATGTATTTACCGAGATCACGCGCACGCTGGTGCAAAAAACATTATCCGCTACCAAAAAAGCGCTGCGCGATGCGGGCCTGACAGTCGTTGAAGTGCGTGGCGTGGTGATGGTTGGCGGGTCAACGCGCATGCCGCAAATTCAGCGTGCTGTTGGCGAGCTTTTCAAGCAGGAACCATTGAACAATCTTGACCCGGATAAAGTCGTTGCGCTGGGCGCCGCGATGCAGGCTAATTTACTGGCTGGCAATCGCGCAGTGGGTGACGACTGGTTATTGCTGGATGTGATTCCGTTATCACTCGGTCTGGAAACCATGGGTGGTCTGGTTGAGAAAGTCATCCCGCGCAATTCGACCATACCTGTCGCACGAGCCCAGGAATTCACGACGTTTAAAGATGGCCAAACCGCCATGTCCGTCCATGTGGTGCAAGGCGAACGCGATCTGGTTTCAGTATGTCGCAGTTTGGCGCGTTTTGAGCTGCGCGGTATTCCTCCCATGGTGGCGGGTGCTGCGCGCATACGTGTGACTTTCCAGGTGGATGCTGACGGGCTGCTTTCAGTTTCTGCGCGTGAGCAGACAACGGGTCATGAGGCACGTATTGAAGTCAAACCCTCGTACGGACTGACGGATAATGAGATTGCAGAGATGCTTAAAGACAGCTTCTCTCATGCGCGCGAAGACGCCTCCTTGCGGGCGTTGCGCGAGCTTCAGGTTGAAGCCAAACGCTTGTTGGAGGCGATCCGCTCCGCATTGATCAGCAGCGCAGGGATTCTTTCAGCGGATGAGCGCGCGCGCATTGATGCTGCGATGGGGAGTTTGCACAGTGTGGTGGAGAGCGACGATCGTCCGGCGCTTGATGCGGCCATGAAAGAGCTCAACGATGCGACCGATGAATTTGCTGCGCGACGCATGGATCAAAGCGTGCAGCAAGCGCTCGCCGGAAAAAATATTGACCAGGTAACGTTATGACACAAATTATTGTTTTACCCCATCCTGAGTTGTGCCCTGATGGCGCAGTGATTGAAACCCCTGTTGGTACATCGGTGTGCGATGCCTTGCTCGAAAATGACATCGAAATTGAACACGCCTGCGAAAAATCCTGCGCTTGCACCACGTGCCATGTGGTCGTGCGCGAGGGGTTTGCATCCCTGGAAACTGCAGAAGAACTAGAGGAAGATATGCTCGATAAAGCCTGGGGGCTGGAGCCGAATTCGCGTCTCTCTTGCCAGGCAATCGTAGGCACGACGCCATTGGTTATTGAGATACCTAAATACACTATCAACATGGTCAAGGAGGTCAAGCGATGAAATGGACAGATAGCCTGGATGTTGCGCTGGCGTTGATTGATCGCCATCCTGAAGCTGATCCGACACATATCAATTTTGTTGACTTGATGAATTGGGTTTTGGTCTTGCCGGGTTTTGAAGAAGACGCAACGCATTGTGGCGAAAAAAAACTGGAAGCCATTCAGCAAGCGTGGATAGATGAAGCGGAATAAGATGAGCCAAGCGTTTCATGTTGATAGACACCCATTGCCATCTTGACGCCGCAGAGTTTGACGCTGACCGCGCCGCAGTTGCTCAGGCGGCAAGGCAATTAAACGTTTCAGTGATTGTTGTGCCGGCTGTCGAACGAGCGAATTTTGGTGCAGTGGCCTCAGTTTGCCGTGAGTATCCGGGGTGCGTGGCAGCGTATGGAATCCATCCGATGTATGTTGCCAAAGCGCGCGAAGAAGATATTCAGGCGCTGCGTGAAACTATTGCCCGTGAGCAACCGATTGCGGTGGGCGAGATTGGGTTGGATCGTTTTATTGTGGAACGTGATGACGCACAACAGCTTTATTATTTCGTCGAACAACTCAAAATTGCACAGACAGCCGATTTACCCGTTTTATTGCATGTGCGTCGTGCCATTGACCAGGTATTGCAGCAACTGCGGCGTATCGGTGTGCGCGGTGGCATAGCGCACGCCTTTAATGGCAGTCGGCAGCAGGCAGAAGAATTTATCAAGCTGGGCTTTAAGCTGGGCTTTGGCGGGGCGATGACGTTTCCACGTGCGCAGCGCATCCGCAAACTGGCGGCGACGCTTCCGTTAGACTCTATCGTGCTGGAGACCGATGCGCCGGATATGCCGCCGGAATGGAAAGTCGGCGCTCGCAACACGCCGGATCAATTGCCGCGCATTGCCCAAGCACTGGCTCTGTTGCGCGACGTTCCTCTTTCAGTGATTGCTGAAGCGACAACTGCGAATGCGGTCACTGTTTTGCCCGGGCTTGCCCGGCTGACTTGATGTTTACCCCGTAACCCCAACCAGGAGATCACCATGAGTACTGTAAATTTTCACGGCAACCCCGTTCGTCTTAATGGCACACTACCCAAAGTCGGCACTAAATCACCCGATTTTCAACTGACCAGCGGCGCTCTTGCCGATG